>JBEVMD010000017.1:0-3402 GCA_040508835.1 Duganella sp.
GCTCGACCTGGCTCATGGCCTTGGAGGGCGGACGCTTTTTCGTTTTCTGACTCCAGGGATAATCATGGCCACCAAAGCTGACAAGATCGCACTCTTCACCTTCAACACGCCGCACATGCGCGCCTTCCACCTCACGTGGATGGCGTTCTTCGTCTGCTTCTTCGCGTGGTTCGCCTGCGCGCCGCTGATGCCGGTGATTAAAGGGGAGTTCAACCTCTCGGGCGCGCAGATCGCCAACATCAACATCGCCGCTGTCGCCATTACCATCCTGGTGCGGCTGATCGTCGGTCCGCTGTGCGACCATTTCGGTCCCCGCAAGACGTACACCGGCCTGCTGCTGCTCGGCGCCATTCCCGTGATCGGCGTCGCTTTTGCGCAGAGCTACGAAAGCTTCCTGTTCTTCCGCCTGGGGATCGGCGCGGCAGGCGCCAGCTTCGTCATCACCCAGTACCACACGTCCGTCATGTTCGCGCCCAAGGTGGTGGGCACGGCCAACGCGGCAGCTGCCGGCTGGGGCAACGCGGGCGGCGGCGTGGCGCAGGCCGTGATGCCGCTCCTGATGGGCGCCATGGTCATGCTGGGCGTCTCCGAAACCTTGGGCTGGCGCGCGGCGCTGATCGTGCCGGGCGTGCTGATGATCGTCATGGCGTTCGTCTATTACCGCTACACGCAGGACTGCCCGCAGGGGAACTTCAGCGAACTGCGTGCCGCTGGCATCGCCATCGACGGCGGCGGAAAAAAGGGCGGCTGGCAGAGCTTTAAACTGGCTGCCGCCAACTACCGCGTATGGCTGCTGTTCGTCACCTACGGCGCGTGCTTCGGCATCGAGATCTTCATCCATAACATCGCCGCCATCTATTACGTCGACCATTTCAACCTGACGCTGGGCCAAGCCGGCATGGCTGCCGGCAGCTTCGGTTTGCTGGCGCTGTTTGCCCGCGCCCTGGGCGGCTGGGCGTCCGACAAATTCGCCGCGCGCGGCAACCTCAATCACCGCGTCACGCTGCTGTTCGTGCTGATGCTGGGCGAGGGCGCCGGCTTGCTGATGTTTGCCCATGCCGGCACGGCGGTCCTGGCGATCGGCGCCATGCTGATCTTCGGCCTGTTCACCCACATGGCGTGCGGCGCCACGTACGCCGTGGTGCCGTTCATCGACAGACGCGCACTGGGCGGCGTGGCCGGCATCATCGGCGCCGGCGGCAACGTGGGCGCCGTGGCGGCGGGCTTCCTGATGAAAGGCATGGGCGACGTGCAGCAAACGCTCGGCATCCTCGGCATCGTGGTCGCGGCCACCGCGCTGTGCGCACTGGCCGCGCGCTTCGGCAGCGCCGCCATCGAAGAATCGGCCATCGCCAGCAAGCTGGCAGCGTAGTTTACAAGGACATCATCATGAACATCATCGTCATCGGCCACGGCATGGTCGGCCATAAATTCCTCGAGTCGCTCGCTGCCAGCGGCGCGCCTGACCTGCAGATCACCGTGCTGTGCGAGGAGGCGCGTCCCGCCTACGACCGCGTGCACCTGTCCGAATTCTTTGCCGGTAAAACCGCCGAGGACCTGTCGCTGGTCAAGCCCGGATTCTTCGATCGCACCGACATGGTGCTGCGCCTGAACACCCGCGCCACCGCCATCGACCGGGCAAACAAAACCGTGACCACCGGCGACGGCGACGTGCTTGGATACGACAAGCTGGTGATCGCCACCGGCTCGTTCCCGTTCGTGCCGCCGCTGCCGGGCAAGGACCGCAAGGACTGCTTCGTCTATCGCACCATTGAAGACCTGGAAGCGATGCTCGAATGCGGCGCGCGCGCCAAAACCGGCGTGGTGATCGGCGGCGGTCTGCTGGGCCTCGAATGCGCCAAGGCGCTGCGCGATCTGAAGCTCGAAACCCACGTGGTGGAGTTCTCGCCGCGCCTGATGGCCGTGCAGGTGGACGACAGCGGTGCCCGCGTGCTGCGCCGCAAGATCGAGGAACTGGGCGTGACGGTCCACACGGGCAAAAACACCACGGCAATCGTCGATGGCATCGATGGCACCCACAGAATGGAGTTTGCCGACGGCGGCCACCTGGACGCCGACATGATCGTGTTCTCGGCCGGCATCCGCCCGCGCGACATGCTGGCGCGCGAGTGCGGCTTGACCGTCGGTCCGCGTGGCGGCATCGAGATCAATAACAACTGCGTCACGTCCGATCCGGACGTGTATGCGATCGGCGAATGCGCGCTGTGGGGCGGCATGATCTACGGCCTGGTGGCGCCGGGCTACGAGATGGCGCGCGTGGCGGCCAGACACATGCTGGGCGAGGCGGGCGAGTTCGCCGGCGCCGACATGAGCACCAAGCTCAAACTGATGGGCGTGGACGTGGCCAGCATCGGCGACCCGCACGGCACTGTCGCCGGCAGCCGGTCGTACCAGTTCACCGACGAGCGCAAACAGATCTACAAGAAGATCGTGGTGTCCGACTGCGGCAAATACCTGCTGGGCGGCGTGATGGTGGGCGACGCCGCCGAATACGGCACGCTGCTGCAAATGATGCTCAACAAGATAGAGCTGCCCGCATCGCCCGAATTCCTGATCCTGCCGCAATCGGACGGCGCGGCCAGGCCGGGACTGGGCGTGGACGCGTTGCCCGACGGCGCGCAGATCTGCTCGTGCAATGATGTTTCGAAAGGCGCGATCTGCGCGGCGGTGGCGGGCGGCGCGGCCACCATCGGCGACGTCAAAAGCTGCACCAACGCCGGCACGTCGTGCGGCGGCTGCGTGCCGCTGGTCACGCAGGTGATGAAGGCGGAAATGAAAAAACTCGGCATGGCCGTCAACAACCACGTGTGCGAACACTTCGCCTACTCGCGCCAGGAGCTGTTCCATCTCGTCAAAGTGGGACAGGTCAAGACCTTCGGCGACCTGCTGGCCAAACACGGCAAAGGCCTTGGTTGCGACGTATGCAAGCCGCTGGCAGCCAGCATCCTGGCGTCGGTGTGGAACGACTTCGTGCTGAAAAAAGAGCACGCCAGCCTGCAGGACACCAACGACTACTTCCTCGGCAATATCCAGAAGGACGGCACGTATTCGGTCGTGCCGCGCATGCCGGGCGGCGAGGTGACGGCCGATGGCCTGATCGCCGTGGGCATGGTGGCCAAGAAGTACGGCCTGTACACCAAGATCACGGGCGGCGCGCGCGTGGACCTGTTTGGCGCGCGCGTGGACCAGCTGCCTTTGATCTGGGAAGAGCTGATCGCAGCCGGCTTCGAATCCGGCCACGCCTACGGCAAGTCGCTACGCACCGTGAAATCCTGCGTTGGCTCGACCTGGTGCCGCTACGGCGTGGGCGACAGCGTGGGCCTGGCCGTCGAGCTGGAGCACCGCTACAAGGGCCTGCGTTCGCCGCACAAGATCAAGTTC
>JBEVMD010000063.1:0-9665 GCA_040508835.1 Duganella sp.
CAGCGCGTTCAGCTTGATGAAGCCGCCGGCGTCGGCCTGGTTGTACGCGCCGCCGTCTTCGTCGAAGGTGGCGATGTTCATATCAAACAGCGAGTCGGTTTTCGAATCGCGCGACACCACGATCACGTTGCCCTTGTAGAGTTTGACGCGCACCCAGCCATTGACGGTGGCTTGCGTGTGGTCGATCAGGGTTTGCAGCGCCAGGCGCTCCGGCGCCCACCAGTAGCCGTTGTAGATCATCGACGCGTAGCGCGGCATCAGGTCGTCCTTCAGGTGGGCCACTTCGCGGTCCAGCGTGATCGACTCGATGGCGCGGTGGCCCTTGAGCATGATGGTGCCGCCCGGGGTTTCGTAGCAGCCGCGCGACTTCATGCCCACGTAGCGGTTTTCCACCAGGTCCAGGCGGCCGATGCCGTGCTTGCCGCCCAGGCGATTGAGTTCCGTCAGCACGGTGGCCGGCGACATGCGCACGCCGTTCAGCGCCACGATGTCGCCTTTTTCGTATTCCAGGTCCAGGTATTCCGCCTGGTCGGGCGCCGCTTCCGGGCTCACGCTCCAGCGCCACATCGATTCCTCGGCTTCGGCGCTCGGGTTTTCCAGGTGACGGCCCTCGAACGAAATGTGCAGCAGGTTGGCGTCCATCGAGTACGGCGCGCCGCCGTTCTTGTGCTTCATGTCGATGGCGATGCCGGCGTCTTCCGCGTACTTCAGCAGTTTTTCGCGCGACAGCAGGTCCCACTCGCGCCATGGGGCGATCACTTTCACGCCCGGTTTGAGCGCATAGGCGCCCAGTTCGAAGCGCACCTGGTCGTTGCCCTTGCCGGTGGCGCCGTGCGAGATGGCGTCGGCGCCGGTCTCGTTGGCGATTTCGATCAGGCGCTTGGCGATCAGCGGACGCGCGATCGAGGTGCCCAGCAGGTACTCGCCTTCGTACACGGTATTGGCGCGGAACATCGGGAACACGAAGTCGCGCACGAATTCTTCACGCACGTCGTCGATGTAGATGTTTTCCGGCTTGATGCCGAACTTGATCGCTTTCGCGCGCGCCGGCTCCAGTTCTTCGCCCTGACCCAGGTCAGCGGTGAAGGTGACGATTTCGCACTGGTAGTTATCCTGCAGCCATTTGAGGATGACGGAGGTATCGAGGCCGCCCGAGTAGGCGAGGACTACTTTTTTGATGTCGCTCATGCTAGTTCCAATGTGTGTGAAGTGTGTTTATTGTGCGTCGGCGGCAGCGCTATCGAGGCGGCCCAGCAGCAGGTACTCGATCAGCGCCTTCTGGATGTGCAGGCGGTTCTCGGCTTCGTCCCAGACCACCGATTGCGGTCCGTCGATGACTTCTGCGGCCACTTCCTCGCCGCGGTGGGCGGGCAGGCAGTGCATGAACAATGCGTCGGGCGCGGCGCGCGCCATCTTGGCGCCGTCGACGATCCAGCCGTCGAAGGCTTTCAGGCGCGCGGCGTTTTCTTCTTCGTAGCCCATGCTGGTCCACACGTCGGTGTTGACCAGGTGCGCGCCTTCGCAGGCGTCGGACGGGTTGGCGAAGAACGTGTAGCGGTCGGTCGACACCAGCGACATGTCCATGTCGTAGCCCTTGGGCGTGGACACGTTGACGTGGAAGCCGAATACCTCGGCCGCCTGCAGCCACGAATACAGCATGTTGTTGGCGTCGCCGATCCAGGCCACGGTCTTGCCGGTGATGGCGCCGCGATGTTCGTAGAAGGTGAAGATGTCCGCAAACACCTGGCACGGGTGGTGCTCGTTGGTCAGGCCGTTAATTACCGGCACCCGCGAATGGGCGGCAAAGCGCTCGATGATGTCCTGGCCGAAGGTGCGCACCATGATGATGTCGCACATGCGGCTCATGACCTGGCCCGCGTCTTCCACCGGCTCGCCGCGACCCAGTTGGCTGTCGCGCGTGTTGAGGTAAATGGCCGCGCCGCCCAGTTGATGCATGCCCGCTTCGAACGACAGGCGGGTGCGGGTGGAGTTCTTCTCGAAGACCATCACCAGGGTGCGGTCGATCAGCGGGTGGTAGATCTCGTAGTTCTTGAACTTGCGCTTGATGAGGTGGGCGCGTTCGATGACGTACTCATACTCTTCCAGCGTGAAGTCGGAAAACTGCAGGTAATGCTTGATCGGTTTTTGGATAGGCATAATAACAACTGACAGGTGAGCTGGCCTGGGACTCGATACCCGGCCGGCTGAACCGGTCAATTATAAGGGCAATTCGGCGCAACGGGCCCGTTTACGGCCGATCGCCCGGAGATTGTGCGGGGCCGGGCCCCTTTCAATGATAGATCTGCGCCACGGCCGGCCCCCGCGCTTCCGGCGCCACCAGCGGCAGATCGAGCGTAAACGCGGTGCCCGCCGGCGAACTGTGGACCGCGATCTGCCCGCCCAGTAGCGACGTGACAATGTTGTAGCTGATCGACAGTCCCAGGCCGCTGCCGCCCTGTCCCAGCTTGGTGGTGAAGAACGGATCGAAGATGCGCGACATGTGGGCCGGGGCGATGCCGCCGCCGTTGTCGCCGAAGACCAGCTGTACCCGGCCCGGATGGTCGGGCAGCAGGGCGCCGCGCAGCCACAGTTTGCCCACGGCGTCCTTGGCAAACGCGTGCAGCAGCGCGTTGTTGATGAAATTGGCCAGCACCTGCCCGAGCGGACCGGGATAGCTGTCCATGGCGATATGCGCCGCCACCTCCACGTCGATGCGGTGGCCGGACGCGCGGATGCGGTTCATCATGGTGGCGATCACTTCGCCCGCCACCTGCTGCAGGTCGAACGCCCGGCGCTGCTCGGTGGTGCGGTCCACCGCCACCTGCTTGAAGCTGTTGACCAGTTCCGCCGCGCTGGTCAGGCCGCGCATCACCAGTTCGTGCGCGCGCGCGGCGTCGTCCAGATACGCGGCCAGCTCCGAGCGGCGCAGGCCGGGCCCATTGATCTGCGCATCCAGGTCGAGCGTCTTCTGGTGCAGGGTGCTGGCGATCAGCAGGCTGTTGCCGATCGGCGTATTGAGTTCGTGCGCCACGCCGGCCATCAGCGACCCCAGTGCCGCCAGCTTTTCCTGCGATACCAGCTGGGTTTGCGCGTCTTTCAGTTGTTCGTACGCCTGGGCGTTGTCGAGCGCAATGGCGCCGTAGGCGCACAGGGTGCGGAAGATCAGCCGCTCGCGCGCGCGGTAGGCGTTGGCATTTTGCGCCTGCACCGTCATCACGCCCAGCGCGCGCTCGCCCACCATCAGCGGCACGTACAGCGCGCAGGCCATCAGCAGCGTGCCGGGCGCCAGGAAGATGTCGTCCGGTCCCGCGTCCTCCACGTAGATTTCGCGCCGCTCGCGCAGGCAGCGCGCGGCGTTGGCGCGCGGATTGTCCACCGCAATGGTGTTGTCGGCCAGCGGCGTGCCGTTCTCCACGCCGAATACGCGGCTGAGCGTATCGCAGCCCGGATCGCACAGATAGATGGCAAAGCTGTTGGCCGCCAGCAGCGCCTGCACGTGGCGGTTGATCGCCTGGAACACGGCGTTGGCGTCGAGGTGCGTGGTGATTTCCTGGCCGATGGCCGACAGCCGCTCCAGCGTGGCCGTGGTCTGCTGCAGCACGCGGGCGCGGCGCGCTTCCGACGCGGCCAGCTCGCGGTGATGGCGGCCGTCGGCGCGTGCGCGCTCGGTCTGGTGGTGCACCTGCATGGCGATGGCGCGGTTGGTCGCCTCCTGGCTGTGCGTGTACCGGCGCGCGGCGGCTGCCGCCTGCGACGATTCGTAGGCGCGGCGGTAGTCGCCGATCTGCGCGTATTCACGGGCCAGGGTTTCCAGCAGATCGCCGGGCAGCGTGTAGCCGTCGATGCTGGACGCCAGCGACAGCGCCTGGTGCAGGTAGTGCAATGTGGCGTTGGGCTCTGTCATGCCGGCCGGCGGCGGCAGCGCGTGGCGCATGTGGATCACCGACAGCACGCGCAGCGCGCGCACATGGTTGTACAGGTTCGATTGCGCCGCCGCCAGTGCGATGGCGTCGAACGCCACCTCCAGCGCTTCCTGCGGACGGTCGAGGAAGCACAGCGCGTGCGCCTGGCCGCGCCGCGCAGTGCACATCAGGTCCGCGTGGCCCAGTACCGCCGCACGCGCCTGCAGGCGGCGGAAGGTGTCCAGCGCGGCCGCGTAGTCGCCCGTGTCGAGCTGCAGGTCGCCCAGGAAGTGCAGGGCAGTGGCGTAACTGCGGCCGTCGGGCAGCGGCGCCAATACCTCGAACGCTTCATCGAGCAGCGCCGCGCTGGCTTCCAGCTGGCCCAGGTGGCGCATGGCGTCGGCCGTGTGGGTCAGGCACACGCCCACGCTGCGCGGCCAGTGGGTGGGCCGCGCCAGGTCCAGCGCGCGCTGCATCCATTCGAGCGCCGCGCGGTGGTCGTTCAGGTTGGTGAAGTCGATGCCGATGTTGATGGCGGCGGTGATCGCCGCGCGCGTCTGGCCGCTGATGCGCGCTGCCTCGTACCCGCGGGCGAAGTGGCCGGCGGCTGCGCCGAAATGGCTGCCCTGGGCGGCGGCCGTGCCGAAGAAATCCAGCACCCATACGGCTTGCGCCGGCGGATAGGCGTCGGCGGCCAAGTGGAAGTGCGCGCCCCAGCGCGCTTCGGCCGCGCAGCGGTTTTCCATCATCGCCCAGCGGGCCAGTACCGCTTCGGCGCACACCTGGCGTTCGCGGTCGTCGAGTTCGGGGCGGCGCGCGCAGGCGGCCATGTGTTCCAGGTGCGCGGCGCCTTGCGGGTGGTCGCCGCCGTCGATGGCGATCCAGGCGCGCAGCCAGCGGCAATCGGCCACACCGCGCCAGTCGTCGTGCGCCTGCATCTGCTGCTCGATGGCGATGGCCATGCGGGCGGCAGGCGCCAGTTCGCCGGCCAGCCAGGCCGCTTCCGCCGCCACCAGTTCCAGGCGGGCGGCGATCAGGGCCAAGTCGCGCGGCCCCAGGTGGGTGGTGGACAGCACGGCCAGGCCTTCGCGGGCCAGCAACACGGCGCGCGCAGTGTCGCGCTGGCGCAAATGCCAGGCCAATGGGATCAGGACCGAGAGCCGGTCAGGCCCCGTCAGGTGCAGCAGCGTGGCTTCCCACTGGGCTACTTCGTCGTCGAGTACGTACAAGTCCATCGCGATCCTTTACCGGACGCGGCAGCGTGGGCGGGGCTGCCTGCGTTGGTATTGCCATCGGGAATTATAGACTGCAATCGCCTCTTGTGTGCAAGTTACGACACTTGTTTTTTTAATACAAAGTTTGCGAGGACTCGTGCAGCAGCTGGCCATACAACGTATGGCGCATGCGGGCGATCTTGCCGGCCGCTACCGCTTCAAGCACCGCGCACTGGGGCTCGATCAGGTGGCGGCAGTTGTAAAACTTGCAGTGGCCAAGATAGGGCTTGAATTCGACGAACGCACGCTCGAGCATGCCCTCCGTCAAATGGTAGAGGCCAAACTCCTGGAAGCCGGGCGAATCGATGATCGACGAGCCCGCTCCCAGTTCGGGCAGCTGGTACAGCCGGGTAAAGGTCGTGGTGTGCTTGCCGGTGTCGAGCGCGGCCGAAATTTCGCGCACGGCGATGTCGGCTTCGGGCACCAGCAGGTTGATCAGCGACGACTTGCCCATGCCGGACTGGCCGATCAGGATCGACGACTGGCCCGCCATCAGCGGTTGCAGGATCGCCACCGCTTCCTCCGGGCGCGCCGTGGCCGACACTTCGTGCACCGGGTAGCCGAGCGAACCGTACACGTGCACCCGCTCGCGCGTGCGCTCGAGCGACGCTGTCACGTCGGTCTTGTTGAGGATCAGGTGGGCCTCGATGCCGGCCGCCTCGGCCGCCACCAGCGAGCGCGACACCAGGTCGTCGGCAAAGCCGGGCTCGGTGGCGACGACAATGAACAGCTGGGTCAGATTCGCGGCCAGCAGTTTCGATTTGTACTGGTCGGACCGGTACAGCAAGGTCTTGCGTTCCTCGATCTTGTCGATCACGGCCTGGTCATTGGACGTGGTGGTGACCTGCACGATGTCGCCGACGGCCACATTGGTTTTCTTGCCGCGCGTGACGCACTGCAATTTGCGGCCATCCACTTCCGCCAGGTAGTGGCGGCCGTGGGCGGCAATGATGGTGGCGGTGAGCTGTTGTTGCGGTTGTTTGTTCATGAGGCTGCGGCCATGCCCGGTTGGTGATTCAGGTGACGTATCCGCACGCTGGCTGGCGGATGGCTATCGTAAAAAGCCGAGTGCAGCGGATCGGGCGTAAGGGTGGAAGCATTGTCTTCGTACATCTTGACCAGCGCCGACACCAGGTCGCGCGCCTCGGTGTGCCGGGCGGCAAAGGCGTCTGCTTCAAACTCGTGCTTGCGCGAACTGATCGACGTCAGCGGTCCGAACAGGAACGTGAACACGGGCAGCGCCAGCAGGAACAGCAGCAGCACCATGGCGTCGTTGGTCTGGCCGGGCAGCGCCAGCGGATCGACACCGAGGCCCGTGTAAAACCAGAGCTGGGTTTTCAGGTAGCCCAGCAGCGCCAGGAAACCGAGCGAGATGGCAAACATCATGGCGATGCGCTTGACGATGTGCTTGAGCTTGAAGTGGCCGAGTTCGTGCGCCAGCACGGCTTCGATTTCATGCGGCTGCAGTCGCGCCAGCAGGGTGTCGAAGAACACGATGCGCTTGTGGGCGCCGAAGCCGGAAAAATAGGCGTTGCCGTGGGCGCTGCGTTTCGAGCCGTCCATCACGAACAGGCCCTTGGAGGCAAAGCCCACGCGCGTCATCAGGCCCTCGATGCGCTCCTTGAGCGACTGGTCGGCCAGCGGCGTGAACTTGTTGAACAGCGGCGCAATCACGGTGGGGTACAGCACCATCATCAACAGCTGGAAGCCGCTCCACACCAGCCATGCGTACAACCACCACAGGTTGCCCGATTTGTCCATCAGGGTGAGCATCACCCACGCCAGCGGCAGGCCGATGGCCACGCCCAGCACGGCGCCCTTGACCATGTCGCCGAAGAACAGGCCGCGCGTCATTTTATTGAAACCGAAGCCCTGTTCCAGCTTGAACTGTTTATAGTAGTCGAACGGCAGGTCGATCAGGCCCGAGATCACGGCAAACGCGGCCAGCAGCGCCAGCTGGTACACCATGCCGGGGCCGGTGACCTGGAAAATCTGCTCCGACAGCCATTGCAGGCCGCCCAGCAAGGTAAAACCGATCAGCACCACCGTGTTGACGGCCAGGCCCAGCAGGCCGAACTTGGTGCGGGCCACGGTGTAGTCGGCGGCCTTCTGGTGGGCCGCGAGCGGGATGCGCTCGGCGAATTCGGGCGGCACGGCGTTGCGGTGGGCCAGCACGTGACGGATCTGGCGCGAGGCCAGCCAGAAGCGGACGATCAGCGTTAAAACGATGAAAGAAACAAACAAAATCGAAAACGCGAGGGTATACATTCTATGCCTGTGAGAAAATGGCGGATTCGGATTAACATCGGTTCATTGGAACCCAGAGAGAATTATGTCACAAGCTAATGATTTGCCAGAAGGTTCCGCCCCGGCGGTGATCACCCCGCGCCAGAATGAAATGAACCTGGTCTGGGTCGACATGGAAATGACCGGCCTCGAGCCGGACACCGACCGCATCATCGAAGTGGCCGTGATCGTCACCGACATGCACCTGAACGTGCTGGCCGAAGGCCCGGTGCTGGTGATCCACCAGAGCGATGAAGTGCTGGACGGCATGGACGCCTGGAACAAGGGCACCCACGGCCGCTCGGGCCTGATCGACAAGGTCAAGGCGTCCACCGTCACCGAAGCGCAGGCGGAAGAGCAGATCATCGCCTTCATGAAGCAGTGGGTGCCGAAAGGCAAAGCGCCGATGTGCGGCAACACCATCGGCCAGGACCGCCGCTTCATGGTGCGCTACATGCCGAAATTGGAGGCGTATTTCCACTATCGCAATATCGACGTGTCCACGCTGAAAGAGCTGGGCAAGCGCTGGGCGCCGGCCATGGTCTCCGGTTTCAAAAAGCACCAGATGCACACGGCGCTGGCCGACATCGTCGAATCGATCGAAGAGCTCAAGTACTACCGCGAGCACTTCATCAAGCTGTAAATGCCGGCGATGACGCTCCTGCGCTGGCCGGCCCTGGCGTTGGCACTGGTGTCCGGTGCGGCCGGCGCCGGCCATTTCACGTTCCAGGACTGGGAAGTGGCGTGCGATAACACGCGCCGCTGCGAGGCCGCCGGTTATCAGCGCGAGGACCAGTTCCCGCCCATCGTGCTGTGGCTGGCGCGCGCGCCTGGGGCCGACGCACCGGTCAGGGCCAAGTTCGTGCCCATGACCGAGGATGGCGAAGAAGCCAAGGGCCCGTTGACGGTGCGTATCGGCCAGGTCACGGTGCGCGGCTTGCAGGCCAATGCCGAACTGGCGCCGGCGCAGGTGGCAAAGATGTTGCCGCCGATGCTCAACGCCGGCGCGGCGCAGGTCACGGCCGGTCAGCGCACCTGGACCCTGTCGCTGGCCGGCATGAAGGCGGCGCTGCTCAAGCTCGACGACGTGCAGGGCAGGGTGGGTACTCCCACTGCGCTGGCCATGCCGGGCGCCAGGCCGGCCGGCTCCGTGCTGCCCGCGCTGCCGGCGCCCGTGGTGCGGCCCTTGCCTGCCGTGGCTGCGCGCAAGGACGACGCGCGCCTGCTGGCGCCCATCGTCAAGACGCTCACACACGGCGGTTGCGAAAACGATGGCGACATCGCCGACGACCATCGCGACAACAGCATCCATCGCCTGTCCGCCAGCCAGGTCCTGCTCGTGCTCGAATGCGGCCGCGGCGCCTACCAGTCGAGCTATGAATTGTGGACCGCCAGCGACCGGCCGCCCTACGGGGCCAAGCGGGTCAAGGTGCCCGACAGCACCGGCGGCGACGGCTACGTGATGAATCCCTCGTTCGAAGACAACCGGCTCTCCAGCATGGGCAAGGGGCGCGGCATTTTCGATTGCGGCGCCTGGGCCACATGGGCCTGGACCGCGGCCGGCTTCCAGCTGATCGAAGCCTCGTCCGCGCAGCAGTGCCGCGGCTTTACCGGCGGTTATTCGCTGCCCGACTACACGGCCACTGTAGTCCAGCCCGGCGCCCGGTAGTTTGGGTAGCGCACCGCACGGTGCGCGGAACGGGCGGCCCCTAGAATAGCGGCATTGCCACCACCAGCGCCTGCCCATGCCACGTCTTTCCCGCCCCTTTCTGCTTATCCTGGCGCTGCTGCTGGCGCTGGGCGTGGCCGCCTGTTCGCCGCTGGGCGTGCTCAATACGCTCACGCCAGGCGGCGCTTCCGAGCGCACGGCGGACCTGCCCTACGGCGCGCTGCCGCGCCACCTGGTCGATGTGTACCGTCCGCTGCCCGCGCAAGCCCACGGCCCGGCGCCCGTCGTGGTGTTTTTTTACGGCGGCAACTGGGTCAGCGGCGAGCGCGGCGACTATGCGTTTGTCGGCCGCGCCCTGGCCGCGCGCGGCATCGTCGCCATGGTGGCCGATTACCGCCTGTACCCGGCAGTGGCCTATCCCGATTTTCTCACCGACGCGGCGCAGGCCGTGGCCTGGGCCCGGCGCAATGCGGCGCGCTTTGGCGGCGACCCGCAGCGCCTGTTCGTGATGGGCCACAGCGCCGGCGCCTACAA
>JBEVMD010000066.1:0-3282 GCA_040508835.1 Duganella sp.
TGCTGCACGGCGCCATTGCCCTGCCCTACGCCATCATGATCGACGGCGAAGTGGTGCCGTTCTACGACCCGGTCCAGCACCGACCGTTGCAGGGACACCACGCCGCCACCGACGACAGCGCCGACCAGCTCGACAAAACCCGCAGCCTCGATGCGCGGTGGGTGCGGGGCCTGCAGCGGCCCGCCGCGCTGACCGGCGGCGAGCTCACGCTGGAGATGCTGGACCTGCGTTTCGACGCCAACACCCGCCTGTATCAAGCGCCTCCCCATTTGAAAGCCAACAACGGCATCTTCGTGATCGACGATCTCGGCCGTCAGCGCTGCTCGCCGCTGGAATTGATGAACCGATGGATCGTGCCGATGGACCGTGGCGTCGACTATCTTTCGTTGCACACAGGACTGGTTTTTGAAGTGCCTTTCGATGTGGTCGTGGTATTCTCATCGAACTTCCTGCCGGAACGATTATCGGATGGCGCCTTCCTCCGCCGGCTCGGATACAAGATCGAAGTACCGCCCCACACCGAGGCCGAATATGAACAACTGTTCCGCCAGGCTTGCACGGATTACGGCATGGCGTTCGACGCCGCCGCGTTCGAGTACCTGCTGCGCGAACACCATGGCCGCGACGACACGCCGCTGCTGGCCTGCTACCCGCGCGACCTGATACGGCAAGTGCGCGACCTGGCCCGCTACGAAAGCGCCACGCCGCGCGTGGACCGGCGGTCGCTGGACTGGGCCTGGACCAATTATTTTGCCGGCGCCGGCGCACGCCGCGCCGCCGCCCTGCAGCAAAAAATCGAGCGCGACCGGCGCGAGCATTCAACTTCAAGCAATCTGGAAAGACCAGCATGAGAAATACGCGGGCGTTGACCATGGTGGGAGTGGCGCTGTTCCTGGCGCTGGCGGCAGTCGTGGTGGCTGCGCAGTGGATTGCCGGCCAGTCGGCCGGCAACAGCAACAAGGTGGCCGTCGCCCTGCTCGACGTCAGCATGGGCGCGCGCGTCACGCCCGAGCTGGTGAACATGGTCGACTGGCCCGCCAACGCCATGCCGCCCGGCGCCATCGGCGATCCCAAGGCGCTCGAGGGCCGCATCACGCGCAGCAATATCCAGCGCGGCGAACCGATCTTGGAAAGCAAGCTGGCGCCGCCCGGCACCACCGGCGGCCTGTCCGCCGTGGTGGCCCAGGGCAAGCGCGCGATGACCGTGCGCGTCAACGACGTGGTGGGCGTGGCCGGCTTTGCGCTGCCGGGCAATTTCGTCGACATCCTGGTCAACACCCAGAGCGACAGCGGCGGCGACCAGCAGGTGCGCGAGCAGGCGATTTCCAAGATCGTGCTCGAACGCATACTGGTGCTGGCGATTGCCCAGGAATCGAACCGCGACGACACCAAGCCCAAGGTGGTCAACGCCGTGACGCTGGAACTGACGCCCGACCAGGTGGAAAAGCTGGACCTGGCGCGCAGCGTGGGCACGCTGTCGCTGGTGCTGCGCAACCAGATCGATCCGCAGGAAGGCAAGACCGAAGGCGCCACCAAGGGCACGCTGTTCGGCGAACTCAAATTGCCGGCGGCGCCGCGCGCGCCGGCCGAGAAAATCCGCAGCACCCCGCCCCCGGCAGCGCTGCAGGCGGCGCCGCCACGGCCCGCGCCACCGCAAGGGCCGACGGTGGAAGTCATCAAGGGTCTCGACCGCAGTTCCCAGCAGTTCTAAACGCAATCAGTTCCGCAGTGTGCCGCCGACAACCGGAGAGAGTGACTTGACGACCGTATTCAACATCCGAGCGCAGCAGTTGTGCAGCGCCGCCCTGGCGCTGATGGCGTGCGCTGCCACCGTGGCGCCCGTGCCGGCCGCGGCGCAGGCGGGCAAGCCTGCCAAAGGCAAGGCGCCCGCTGCGGCGGCGCCGTCCACCGCGAATCCCAAGGCGGGCACGGCCGAACTGGCCAGGCAGATCACGCTCTCCGAAGGCAAGTCCACGCTGCTGCACCTGCCGTTCGACGCCGCCCGCGTGGCCGTCGGCGACGCCAAGGTGGCCGACGTCATCCTGATCAATCCCAGCGAGGTGTACATGCTGGGCAAATCGACCGGCATGACCAACCTGATCGTCTGGAACCGCGGCAACCAGGCCTCGGTGATCGATCTCACGGTCGGCCTCGACACGACCGGCCTGCGCCAGCAGTTCGAACAGCTGTTCCCCACCGAGCGCGACATCCAGATGACGATGTCGGGCAACGCCCTGATCCTGTCGGGCACGGTGGCCGACTCGGTGCGCGCCGCCAATGTCGTGGCCATCGCCAGCGCCTACCTGCAGCGCAACCGCAGCGGCCAGGGCGGCCAGAGCAGCCCTGCCGCGCCGCCTGCGGCGGGCAGCAGCGCAGGCGCCACCAACAGCGTGGCGGCCGGCGGCGCCGCGTTCCAGGCGGCGTACGACCCGCTGGTGGGCCTGGGCCAGCAGGGCGGCAGCGGCGCCGGCCGCGTGATCAATATGCTCAACGTGGCGGCGCCCCAGCAGGTGATGCTGGAAGTGAAAATCGCGGAAGTGTCGAAGACGCTGGTGGACCAGCTGGGCGCGAGCATCGGCCTGGCCGGTTCGCGCGGCAGCTGGACCTATACCATGCTGTCCAACCTGTTGTCCGGCAATCCGAGCAAGCTCGACGCCTTCAACGGCAAGAACGGCAACTTCCTCACGCTCGACGCCCAGAAGGCCGACGGCATGGTCAAGATCCTGGCCGAGCCCACGGTGATGGCGATCAGCGGCCAGGAAGCGAGCTTTCTTGCCGGCGGCAAGATCTTCATTCCCGTCTCGCAGGACAGCACCACGGGCACGTCGCGCATCACGCTCGAGGAAAAGGAATACGGGATTGCCGTGCGCTTCACGCCCACCGTGCTCGAAGGCGGCCGCATCAACCTGAAGGTGTCGCCCGAAGTGTCCGAGCTCAACCGCGAAGGCATCGGCATCACCACCACCGGCAGTACGGCCACCGCCGTGCTGCCGTCGTTTACCACGCGCCGCGCCAGCACCACGGTGCAGCTGTACGACGGCCAGAGCTTTGCCATCGGCGGCCTGCTCAAGAACAATGTGACCACCAACATCAAGGCCTTCCCCGGCCTCGGCGAAATCCCGATCCTGGGCGTGCTGTTCCGCAGCAGCGATTTCCAGACCGACCGCACCGAGCTGGTGTTCATCGTCACGCCGCACCTGGCGCAACCGCTGCCGCCGAATCCGCGCTTGCCCACCGACGACTATGTGCAACCCAGCCGCTTCGACTTTTTCCTGAACGGGA
>JBEVMD010000099.1:0-3032 GCA_040508835.1 Duganella sp.
CAGGTGGTGCCGGCGACCAGTGGCAAGTCTTTCGGCATGGTGTCGATGCGGATGCGCACCGGGATGCGCTGCGCCAGTCGCACCCAGCTGAAGGTGGGGTTGACGTCGGCCAGCAGCTCGCGGCCCAGGTTGGCGTCGCGGTCGGTGATGCCGCGGGCGATGCTTTCGATGTGGCCGCCCAGTTCCGTCTCGCCGCTCATCAGGTGAATCCTGACCTTGTCGTTCACCTTGAGCAGCGGCAGCTTGGTTTCCTCGAAATAGCCCACCACGTAGTACGAATCGCGGTTGATCACGGCCAGCTTGGACGCGCCCACGGCAGCGAAATCGCCGGCGTGCACATTCAGGTTGGTCACATACCCGGTGACGGGGGCGCGCACCACGGTGCGTTCCACGTTCAGCGCCGCCAGATCGCGCGTGGCCAGCGCGGCCTGGTACTGCGCGGACGCCGTGCCCACGGCGAATTCCGCCGTCTCGCGGTTTTCCGCCGAGATGATCGAAGCGTCGAGCGCGGCGCGGCGGTTCGCTTCCTTGGTGCGGCGGCCTTTTTCCACCTGCTGCGACTTGAGCATGGCGTTGGCCTGCGCCAGCGCGTTCTCGTAGCGCGCCTTGTCCACCACGAACAGCACGTCGCCTTTCTGCACCAGCTGGTTGTCGTGCACCAGGACCTCGGTCACGGTGCCGGCCACGTCGGCGCTGATGGTGACCACGTCGGCCTTGATGCGGCCGTCGCGGGTCCAGGCGGATTCCATGTAATGGTCCCAGGCCATGTGGCCCAGGTACAGGGCCGCGCCCAGTAGCAGCAGGGTCAGGATGAATCGGAAGATTTTGGATGCGCTCACGGAAAATTCTCGCAGTAGGGTTGATTTATTTGTACAGGGTGATCAGCAGGGCGCTGAAGATGCAGACGAACAGGCACACGCGCACCAGCGCCGGGTGCCAGCTGCGCCGGTAGATGCCGAGTTGGTTCAGCACGCTGTCGAGCGCGACCTGCAGCACCAGGGTCAGTAAAAAAAGCGGCAGTATGCCGGGCAGCAGCACGCCAAAAAAATTCATATCACGCGGCATGGCGGGATTCTCCTGTCGATATCTGGTCCAGCAAGGACGTGTAAATGGAATGCAGGTCGGTCAGCGCCGTGGTCAGCGCCACGTGGCGCGCCGGGTCGCTCCGGGTGGCGTCGGGCAGCACGGTGCGGATCGCCGATCCCGCCTGCAGGATCGCTTCCAGCGCCAGCTGGCCCTGCATGCGCTGCGGGGTTTTCAGGTAGACGTCCACGCGCTGCACCACCTGCTGCAGGCTGGTGCACACGGGGCCCGGCTGCGACGCGGCGATCAGCTGGCGCAGCTCGATCACGGCGTGGCCCAGTTCCAGCAAGGTCAGGCCCTGGCGCACCACGGCGCGTGCCGCCTCGCCGGGCGCCGGGCCGGACGACGCATTGAGTTGGCTGAGCAGGTCGCGCACGCGGTTGTCGAAGCGGCGTTTCAAGCGGTGCAGCGATGCCGTGCAGGCATTGCGCGCCTCGCGCCACAGGGCGGCGGCCACGTGGTCCTTCTGGCCCATCGTGTGCTCGGGCAGCACCACGGCAAACATCACGTACGACACCACCACGCCCAGCACCAGCGACAGCTCGCTGGTCAGGAACGATTCGACGTCGTAGTGCATCTGGTTGGTGGGCACCAGCAAGGTGGCCGGGAACAGGCCCAGGCCGATGCCCACGCCGGCCCACTTGGGCATGGTGGTCACGTATGCCCCCAGCGCGAAGATGGGCAGGGCGGCGAGCACCATGGGCGCGAAATCGTCGGCCCGCGCGATCAGCCAGAATTCGGTGATAAAGCTCAAGGGCACGGCCAGCAGGAAGCCGATCAGCACCTGGTGCACCATGGCCGTGGGGCGCGGCGACGACGAGGCCAGCGCGCAGAAAATGGTGGCCATCAGGATCACGTTGCCCATGCCGGGCCACGCCAGCCAGTACCAGGCGCCGGCCGCCACCAGCAGCGTGAGGGCGGCGCGCACGCCGGAGGCCAGTACGATGGCCGGCGGCGTCTTGGGCGTATAGCTCACCGGATCGCTGACCTGCTGTTTTTCGCCCTGCGCCAGGCCGTGGTACAGCGCGGCGAATTCGCCGAGATCGCGCGCAAAGCGCTGCAGCAGTTCCACGGCGGTGTCGAAATCGATCTGCTGCGGGCGTTCCAGCGCCAGGCCGTGGTGCAGCTGGGCGCGGGCGGCATCGATGTCGGCAGCCAGTCCCGTGCGCATCTGCGCCATGCGCGCGGCCGTCAGGTCGTCCTTGAGCGCGCGCGCCATGCGTTCGTGGATCGGCTCCACCAGGGCCAGTACCGGCACCGCGCCGCTGGCGCGCAGGCGGTGGATCAGGCGGTGCAGCGTGTAGAACGTGGTCAGCACGTCCATGAAGGCGCCGTTGAACGCGTGCAGCTGGCGCGTATGCGAGCGCGCATGGTCGGCTTCGAAGAACGCGGCGGCGCGGCCCGATTCCAGCGCCGCGATATCGGCGGCGAATTTCAGATGATTGAGTTCCGTCTCGGCCGGCGACAGCCGGTGTTCGAGCACCTTCTGGCAAAAGCCGATGAAGCTGGCGTAGCGCGCCTGCACGGTGCGCATCACGGCGTGCGAGTGGCGGCGCGGGAAGATCACGTCGTGCACCACGGTGGCGACGATGATGCCCAGTCCCACTTCGGTCAGGCGCGTGACGGCCAGCGTGAACACGTGACCGGGATTGTCGATGGCGGGCACCGCGATCATGCACGCCGTATAACCGGCCAGCACGAAGCTGTACGAGCGCTGGTTGCGGTGCATGGCGGCGCCCCCGGTGCACAGCGCAATCCACAGCGCCACGCCGATGAACAGCAGGACGGGCGACTGCGGGAACAGGGCAACCAGGATCACCGAGGCGATGCAGCCGACCAGGGTGCCGAGCAGGCGGTTGAACGCCTTTTCCAGCACCAGGCCGCTGCTGGGCAGGGCCAGGATGATGGTGGTGGCCAGCGCCGTGAAGGGGGAGTCGAGTTCGAGGCGG
>JBEVMD010000115.1:0-3850 GCA_040508835.1 Duganella sp.
CAAGACGGCCGACGGCACGGTGGACGGCCAGGGCACGACCATCGGCTCGGCCAGCGCCGACTACCGCAACAGCGCCGGCTACGTGCTGACCGGCCCCGAGTTCCTGACCGTGTTCAACGGCCAGACGGGCGCCGCCATGAAAACCGTCAACTACCTGCCCGCGCGCGGCACGGTGGCCAGCTGGGGCGACAACTACGGCAACCGGGTGGACCGCTTCCTGGGCGGCGTGGCGCACCTCGACGGTGCACGCCCCAGCGCCGTGTTTTCGCGCGGGTACTACACGCGCGCCGTGATCGCGGCCTGGGACTGGCGCGACGGCAACCTCACCAGCCGCTGGGTGTTCGACACCGACGTGGCGGGCAGCGCCGCGCGCGGCCAGGGCGCGCACTGGTTTGCCACCGGCGACGCCAATGGCGACGGCAAGGACGACATCGTGTACGGCTCGGCCACCATCGGCAGCAACGGCCAGCTGCTGTACACCACCGGCCTCGGTCACGGCGACGCGCTGCACTTCGGCAAACTCGACCCCAACCGCAGCGGCCAGCAGATCTACATGGTGCACGAGAGCCCCGCCAGCTACGGCGACTACGGTTCCGAGTTGCACGACGCCGCCACGGGCGCCGTGCTCTGGGGCGCCAGCGGATCCGGCACCGACGTGGGACGCGGCGTGTGCTTCGACATCGATCCCGGTTACGTGGGCGAGGAATGCTGGGCCAGCCGCGGCGGCCTGCGCTCGGCCACGGGCGTGCAGATCAGCGCCACGGCGCCCTCGTCGATGAACTTCGGCGTGTGGTGGGACGGCGACCTGCTGCGCGAACCGCTGGGCAGCCTGATCGTGCAGAAGTGGAATCCGGCCACGGCCAGCATGACCAACCTGCTCGACCTGGGCGCGTATGGCGGCGCCACCAACAACGGCACCAAGGCCACGCCGGTGCTGTCGGCCGACCTGCTGGGCGACTGGCGCGAGGAAATCGTGGTGCGCAACGCCAGCAATACGGCGCTGCTGCTGTTCAGCACCACGATCCCGACCACCACCCGTATCGCCACCCTGATGCACAACCCGCAGTACCGCACCCAGGTGGCGGGCCAGAACGCCGGCTACAACCAGCCGCCGCACCCGAGCTTTTACCTGGGCAGCGGCGCCACGTCGTTCCCGCAGGAGCCGGTGCACGTGACGGCGCCGTGACGTAGCAGCGTATCGGGTTATACCGCGTCGGGCAGCGGCGCGGTGGCCCGTTGCAGGTCTTCCAGCGACGCCGGCTTGGTCAGGTGGAGGTTGAAGCTGGCGGCGTACGCGCGTTCCACGTCTTCCTTCTGGCCGTAGCCGGTGAGCGCCACCAGGCGCGCGCCGGCGCCGCCGGGCAGCTGGCGGATGGCGCCGGCCAGGGCGTAGCCGTCCATGTCGGGCAGGCCGATGTCGAGAATGGCCACCTGCGGCATGCGCTCACGCGCCGCCGCAATGGCGGCCGCCGCCGTGTACGCGGTGCGCACCTGGTGGCCCATCAGTTCCAGCAGTTCGGCGCCGGCGCTGGCGGCGTCCACGTTGTCGTCCACCAGCAGCACCTGCAGGCCGGCGCCGGCCGCGTCGGCCGGGGCGGCCGCTGCCGACTCGGGCGCCGCCGCCAGCGGCAGCAGCACCTCGAATTGGCTGCCCTGGCCCGGACCGGCGCTGCTGGCCGACACCTGGCCGCCATGCAGTTCCACGATCTTGCGCACGATGGCCAGGCCAAGACCCAGGCCGCCGGTGCGCCGCGCCAGCGATTGCGGCGCCTGCTGGAACGGTTCGAACACGCGCGCCAGCAGCTCGGTGTTCATGCCGATGCCGTCGTCGGCCACCACCAGCCGCGCATGGCCGTCGTCGACCGTGAGCGCCACGCGGGTATCGGTGCTGCCGAAGCGCGCCGCGTTCGACAGCAGGTTGTTGAGCACCTGCGTCAGGCGGCTGTCGTCGCCCTCCACCCACACGGTTTTCGGCAGCGACGCGGCAATCGACTGGTCCGGCGCCGCCGCCACCGCGTGGCGCACCACGTCGGCCAGGTTCAGCGGCCGGGTATCGATCTGCAGCTTGCCGGAAATGATGCGCGACACGTCCAGCAGATCGTCCACCAGGCGCCGCAGGTGATCGGCCTGGCGCCGCATCACGCCGCGCTCGCGGCGGCTGGACGGATCGTTGCGCAGGTCCAGCAGGTCGAGCGACGTGACGATGGGACTGAGCGGATTGCGCAGCTCGTGACCGAGCACGGCCAGGAATTCATCCTTGGCGCGGCCCGCCTCGCGCGCGTCCACCAGCGCCGCCTGGTGGCTGGTGAGCGCCTGGTTGAGCGAGTCGAGCAGCAGCTTGCGCTCGCGCTCGTGAGCATTGCGCTGGCTGTCGGCCAGCACCAGCGCCTGGCTGATTTCCTCCACTTCCGTGATCGACGACGTGGACCGCGTGAGCGCTGCCCCGGAACCGAGCGCGGCGGCATTCTGCTGCAGCGCGCGGATGGTGGTCACCAGCCGCGTGGACAGCAGCGACGCCAGCGCGATGCTGACCAGCAGCGAGATGAAGATGCCGGCGCCGTACACGCCCAGGCCCTGCAGCGCGGCCGCGTGCAGCTGCTCGGCCGGACGGCCCACGACCGTGACCCAGTTATAGTGCGACAAGGTGGTGTACGCGGTGACCATGTCGCGGCCCTCGCGGGTCCGGGCCGAGCCCACGCCTTCGGCGCCGCTGGCGTTCATCAGCGCGATCAGCGACGCGGTGGGCGGCGCGCCCACTGCGCTCTCCTGGTTGCGGGAGCGGGCCACCACGGCGCGCGCGCTGTCGCGGATGGCGGACACGGCGCCGCCGGGCACCTGCTGGCGGTCGAGCAGGCGCATCAGGCGGTCGGGCTTGATCACGGCCGTCAGCGTATAGAGCTTGCCGGATGCGGTGATCACCGGCACCCGCACCGGGAATGCGGCGCGGCCGCGCGGCCCGCGCGCGATATGGCCCACCACGGGCTGGCGCGTGGCCAGCGCCTCGCGCAGGCTGTCGGGATCGGCAATGGCCGGTGCGGCAGACAGCGAACCGAACTCGTCCATGGTGCGCAGCAGGACCTTGCCGGTGTCGTCGGTCAGGATCACGCCCAGCCACTCGGGCTGCACCTTGACCAGGTCGCGCGCCACGCCGTGAAACGCCTGCAGCTCGCCGTCCTGCAGTTCGGGCGCCCGTCCCAGCCCGGTGAGGATGGCGACCGCGCCGTCGAGCTCCGCATCCACCGCGCTCGACAGCGCGCGCACCAGGTCCAGCATCAACCGCTGCTGCTCGCGCTGCTGGTACTGGCTGCCGGTGTGGATGCTCCACGTCCCCAACATCGCCAGCGGCAACAACCCGATCGCGGTCAACATGATCAGCAAATGCCGCAAGGAATAAGTAAACCGGGGTCGGGAAGGCATGGAGTCGGGATGCATGGGCGAAGCGGCTAGTTTACCCGAAGTTTGTATCGGAGCACGACCGTTATCGAAAGCGCCGTCCGCTAGCGCGATTTTATGCTGTCGAGCTTGATTTAGGCCGCGCATTGTTTTTAGCAAGTTTGAGCATTATCAATTTCCCCGCATTTTCGAGCGCCTAGAGTATTCCCCAACGCCGGGCGGCAGCGGTCTGCGGCTCGCGTCGTCGCGGTGCACCCGGCGTTAGCGCAAGCGTCCGCTTGCGTTCATCCTGTTTGGGAGACTCACTATGCAACAAACGATGCAACAAACCACGCAACAAACCATGCAACAAAACCCTGCGCGTCGCACGGGCAGTGCGCAGACAGTGGCGCCGCGCGCACTGGCGGTGTCCCTCGCTGGCGCGGTGGCCAGCGCAATGGCCGTGCTGGCCTCATCC
>JBEVMD010000176.1:0-2919 GCA_040508835.1 Duganella sp.
GGGGCACACCGTATTCACCCTGTTGTTGCCGCAGTCGCGCGACGCGGGCGAGGAGGGACATCATGTCCATTGAAGACAACCAGCGCATCTGGGTGGTCGATGACGACCGCTCGGTGCGCTTCGTGCTGGCCACCGCGCTGCGCGATGCCGGCTATGACGTGGACGGCTTCGACAGCGCCGCCTCGGCGCTGCAGGCGCTGGGCACGCGCGGGGTGCCGGACCTGCTGTTCACCGACGTGCGCATGCCGGGCGAAGACGGCCTGAAGCTGCTCGATCGGCTCAAGCATGCGCATCCGCAGTTGCCGGTGATCGTGATGTCGGCCTATACCGACGTGGCCAGCACCGCCGGCGCCTTCCGCGGTGGCGCGCAGGAATTCCTGTCCAAGCCGTTCGACCTGGACGATGCCGTCGCCCTTGCGGCGCGCGCCTTGCCGAGCATCGACAGTGGCGAGGCCGAGCTGGCCGAACTGGTGCCGGCCTCGCCGCGCGGCACGCCGGAACTGATCGGTGACACCCCTGCCATGCGCGCCTTGTTCCGCGGCATCGGCCGTCTCGCGCAGGCGCCACTGTCGGTGCTGGTCACCGGCGAAACCGGTACCGGCAAGGAGCTGGTCGCGCGCGCGCTGCACAACGAGTCGCCGCGTTCGCGCAAACCCTTCGTGGCGCTCAATACCGCTGCGATTCCGGCGGAGTTGCTGGAGAGCGAACTGTTCGGCCACGAGGCCGGCGCCTTCACCGGTGCCCAGCGGCGCCACATCGGTCGCTTCGAACAGGCCGATGGCGGCACGCTGTTCTTGGACGAGATCGGCGACATGCCACTGCCGCTGCAAACCCGTCTGCTGCGCGTACTGGCAGAGAACGAATTCTTCCGGGTCGGTGGGCGCGAGCTGATCCGCGTGGACGTGCGTCTGGTTGCCGCCACCCATCAGGACCTGGAAGGGCTGGTCCAGCAGGGGCGCTTCCGCGCCGACCTGCTGCATCGCCTGGACGTGGTGCGCCTGCAGCTGCCGCCGCTGCGCGAGCGACGCGGCGACGTGCCACGGCTGGCGGAGAACTTCCTGGCCCAGGCCTGCCTCAAGCTGGGCACCACCGCCAAGCGCGTGGCGCCGTCGGCGCGCGAGGCGCTGCGTGCGCATCACTGGCCCGGCAACGTGCGTGAGCTGGAAAACGTGTGCTGGCGCCTGGCCGCACTGGCGCCGTCGGACACCATCACCGTCGGCGATGTCGAGCAGTCGCTGACCCATACCGTGCAGCCGGCCACGCAGGGCGCCGGCGAATGGGACGCGCTGCTGGGCCAGTGGGCGCGTGCGCGCCTGGCCGAAGGTGCCGAAGGCCTGCATGCCGAGGCGCGTGCACGGCTGGACCGCATCCTGCTGGAGGCGGCCCTGCAGTTCACCAACGGGCGCCGCGCCGATGCCGCCGCGCGCCTGGGCGTGGGCCGCAACACGGTGACGCGCAAGCTGGGTTCGGGCCGCAAGCGCAGCTGATCCGCTGTCGATCCGCCGCTCGCCGCGCCGCGCGTGCGATGCGGTGAACGCGGCAGACGCCGGGCACGCGGGGGGTGCGGGGCCATGGCGCGATTGTCATGCCGCGGCGCAATGCGTTCATTGCAACTGAACGCAGGCGCCGCTAGCGTTGCCGCCTCATGCATGTCGCCCGTCACTTTCGCTGTCCTCCCACCTTGCCGGCGCTTGCGTGCGTCCTGGTCCTGACGGCCTGCGGTAGCGCGCCGGCCCCCAAGCCGCTGCCTCCGCCCCCGACCGTCGTCGTTGCCACGCCGTTGGCCAAGGAAGCCCAGGCGGTCATGCGTTCGGCGTCGGCCAGCCTGGTCAGCGGCAAGCTGACACTGACCCCGGAGCCTGGCGGCGTACGCATCGCCGGCACGGTCGGTGGCCTGCCGGCGTCAGGGCGCTTCGGTTTCCACGTGCATGAAACCGGCGACTGCAGCGCGGTCGATGCCAGCAGTGCCGGCGGCCACTTCAATCCTGGCCACCAGCCGCACGGCAGCGCCAAGCTCGGCGCGCACCACGCCGGCGACATGGACAACCTGGTGAGCGACGCCGAAGGCATCGCCCATGTGCAGCTCCAGTTGGGAGGCGTGATGCTGGGCGGCGGCGGGGCGACGGACATCGTCGGTCGCGCCCTGGTCGTGCATGCCGACCCCGATGACTACGCCACCCAGCCAGCCGGCAAGTCCGGCGCGCGGGTGGCCTGCGGCGTGATCAAGGCGATCCGCTGAACGCATGCGTCCTGCATGCCCCCGACCGACGTAATGAAGGAGACAGACCCATGCGATTGACCCAGACCCTGCTGTGTGCGGCCACCATGCTGGCCCTGGCGGCCTGCAGCAAGCCCGAACCCGCCGCTGCCCCGGAGCCGGTCACCGCGCCGGAAACTTCCGCACCGGCGGCCACCACGCCCGAAGCCAGCACGCCCGCCGCCGCGAGCACGGCCAAGGTCACGCTCAAGGCCACCGAAGGCAACAAGGTCGCTGGCGAGCTGAGCTTCATGTCGATGGAAGGCGGCGTACACGTCACTGGCACCATCACTGGCTTGGCCCCGGGTGAACACGGCCTGCACATCCACGAGAAGGGCGATTGCAGCGCGCCGGACGGCGCCAGCGCCGGCGGCCACTTCAATCCGGATGGCGTCGACCACGGCCAGATCACCGCGCAGGTGCACCACGCTGGCGACAGCAACAACATCACCGCCGATGCCGACGGCAATGCGCCGGTCAACCAGATGCTCTCGGCCAACGTGGACATCGGCAAGGGCGACAAGTACGACATCGTCGGCAAGGGCGTGATCGTCCACGAAAAGGCGGACGACTACAAAACCCAGCCGACCGGCGATGCCGGCGGCCGTCTGGCCTGTGGCGTGATCGAGGTGGCCGCCGCGCCGTAAGGCCTGGGCCGAAGG
>JBEVMD010000233.1:0-6787 GCA_040508835.1 Duganella sp.
ATTGTCGAGCCATCCCGGAATAATGAATCGCTCGGATCGGGCAGTTCAGCACGTGGATATTCGCTTGCTACACATAATATTTACGTAGAAATAATTCTCTCCAAATATAACAGGATAACTATGGACGCGCACACCCAGGTCATACACTCCCGCGAGCAGGACCTGCAAGCCATCAATACCGCCTTGAACCGGGTTCAGGCGCTGATCGAGTTCGACCTGGATGGCACCATCCTGCACGCTAACGAGAATTTCCTCAGCACGGTCGGCTACACCCTGGACGAAGTCCAGGGCAAGCACCACGCCATGTTCTGCGATCCCGAATACGTGCAGTCGGGTGCGTACAAGGCCCTGTGGGATAAGCTGGGCCGTGGCGAATACGACCGCGGCGACTACAAGCGCGTCGGCAAGGGCGGCCGCGAAATCTGGATCAGCGCGTCGTACAACCCGATCATCGACGCCGACGGCAAGCCGTACAAGGTCATCAAGTTCGCCACCGTGATTACCGACAGCAAGCTCAAAAACGCCGAGTACGAAAGCAAGGTATCGGCCATCGGCAAGGCCCAGGCAGTGATCGAATTCGACATGGCGGGCCATATATTAAATGCTAACGAGAATTTCCTAGGCGTCATGGGTTATGACATCGACGATATTCAGGGCGAGCACCACCGTATTTTCTGCGAACCGGAATACGCGAGCAGCACCGAATACAAACGTTTCTGGCAAAAATTGAATCGTGGAGAATTCGATACGGGCCGTTATAAACGAATTGGCAACCATGGCAAAACAGTATGGATACAGGCCACTTATAATCCCGTCCTCGATTTGAACGGCAAGCCATATAAGGTCGTCAAATTCGCCAGCGACATCACCGCCCAGGTCAACCTGGAAAACTCGGTGGCGGCCAAGGCGCAGTCGGACAGCGCCAAGATCCACAGCCTGCTGCTGTCGGTCGAACGCGCCGCCCAGGGCGACCTCACCAGCGAAATCGATATCTCCGGCGACGAAGCGCTGGACCAGCTGGCCGAAGGCATCAGCAAGATGATTGCCGACCTGCGCAAGGTGATCGGCGACGTTGTGGCGTCCGCCAACGGCCTGTCCGACGCGTCCACCACCATTGCCGAGCGCTCCAACGCGGTGGCCGTCGGCACCCAGGCGCTGGGCGCCACGGTCGAGCAGATGAACGCGTCCATCGACGGCCTGAGCAGCTCGATCAACATCATTGCCGGCAACAGCAACAGCGCCGATGCGCTGGCCAAGGACACCCAGCGCGAAGCGGAAGCGGGCGCCAAGGCCGTGGCCAAGTCGATCGAGGCGATGGACCTGATCAACCGCTCGTCCGAGGACATCGGCGAAATCGTCAAGGTCATCAGCGAAATTGCCACCCAGACCAATATGCTGGCGTTCAACGCCGCCATCGAAGCGGCCCGTGCGGGCGAACACGGCCTGGGCTTTTCGGTCGTGGCCGACGAAGTGCGCAAGTTGGCCGAGCGCTCGTCGCAGGCCACCAAGGAAATTTCCAAGCTGATTAACGAGTCCGTCAAACGGGTGTCGGCCGGCAGCGAGATTTCGCGCCAGGCCAGCGATGCGTTCGACAAGATCGTCGCCGGCGTGGCCAAGACCACGGTGGCCATTTCCGATATCTCGATGGCCACCAACGAGCAGCTGCTGACCGCGCGCGAAGTGGCCACGGCGGTGCAGTACATTGCGGAGGAAGCGGAAAAATCGGCGGCCGCCTGCGACAGCATCGCCCGTTCCACCGAGGGGCTGAACCAGCGCGCCGGCGACCTGAACAAAACCGTCTCCGGTTTCGTGGTGTGACCGTGAGCCTGGCCGCCGGCATCCAGCCAGACACGCTGACGGCGCTCATTGCGCTGGTGCGCGAGCACACGGGCATTGCCATGTCCGAGCGCAAGAGCGTGCTGCTGGAGCGGCGGCTGCGCCCGCGCATGCAGGCGCTCGAGATCGGCAGCTACCAGGCTTATCTCGACAAGGTCGTCAAGGACCGCGCGGAAGTGCCGCATTTTATCGACCTGGTCACCACCAACGATACGCTGTTCTTCCGCACCCAGCAGGTGTGGGATTACGTGGAACACGACTTCCTGCCGCAGTGGTGGCGCGACCACCGGGGCCAGCAGCTCAAGGTGTGGTCGGCGGCAGCATCCAGCGGCGAAGAGCTGTATTCGATGGCCATGCTGGCCGAGGAATTCCAGGCCAGGACGCCCGGCTTCAGCTACCAGATTTACGCCACCGATATTTCGCAGCAAATCCTGGCGCAGGCGCGGTCCGGCCGTTACGCGGGCCGCTCGGTGGAAAAGATCCGCGCCACGCACCCGGAATGGGTGAAAAAGTATTTCCAGGCCGATAGCCGTGGCCTGCATGTCGTCGATGCACTGAAAAGACACGTGGAGCTGGCCCAGCACAACCTGCTCGCTCCCCTGAAAGTCGCAAGACAGTTCGATCTCGTGTTCCTGCGCAATGTCCTGATCTATTTCGACCAGGAACACCAGGAGACCGTCCTGCAGCAAGCCCGCCACAGCATGGCGCCCCACGCCCGGTTAATCCTGGGGGAATCCGAATCGATATCAGGCCTGAACACCGCCTACCATTTCGACCGGCCGATGGTATACAGGTTCGAAAAATAACAGGCGCGATCATGCAAGCACTCGTCAATCCCCGCTTCGGCATTCCTTTTCCCACGGCTGCGTGGTTCGATGCGGACGCCGCGCCGGTTGCCGTGCCGGGCGGCCTGCGCTGCACGCACGTCAACATCGGCGAGCTGCGCGTGGGCGCCCGCACCGACCAGCTGCAGGCGCTGCTGGGCTCGTGCGTAGGCATTGCCTTCCTGTGGAAAAAACGCGGCCGCTGCGCGCTGGCCCACTGCCTGCTGCCCGAATCGCCGCTGCCGCAGAACGAGCTCGGTGCGCGCTACGTGAGCCAGGCCGTGCCCTCGCTGCTGCGCCTGATCGGCGCCTGCGAAGCCGATTATGCCGACATCGAGGTGGTGGTCGCCGGCGGCGGCAATATGCTCGACGCCTGCTCGGCACGGTTCCAGATCGGCCAGCAGAACATCGACGCCGCTGAAAAGTACCTGCGCCACTACGGCCTGCGCGTGAGCCGCATGGACGTGGGCGGCAAGACGGGCCGCACCCTCACGGTCGACTGCGCCACCCAGCAGGTGCGCGTCACCGCGCTTGAGAAACCCCAGCAACGCCAGCGCGTGGTGCACCATGCCTGATACCGTCGACCATAGCGTTGCCACCGTTGAGGCCAGCGCCGCTCCCGCGTGTGAGCTGTTCGGCTCGTTCATGCTGGGCCACGACGAATTCGCCCTGCCCGCCCAGTGCATCCGCGAGGTCGTCAACTACCCGGACCGCATGACGGTGGTGCCGCTGGCGCCGCCATTCCTCGACGGCATGTTCAACCTGCGCGGCACGGTGATTCCGGTGGTTAACCTGTCGCGCGTGTTCGACCCGGCCGCGCCTGCTGCCGACCGCAGCCAGAAAATCGCCATCCTCGACTACCAGGGCGTGCTGATCGGCATCCTGTTCCACGCTACCGGCAATATCCTGCGCGTGCGGCCCGAGCAGCGCAGCACGCTGTCGTATGCGGCCGGCCAGGGCCAGGGCGTGATCGCCGGCACCATCTTGCTGGACGACGGCGCGCGCCTGCTGCAGGTACTCGATCCGGCCGCGCTGCTGCGCATCGAAAACGTGCCGCAGGTTTTGGCGCTGCAGGGCGCGGGCCGGCAGGCGGCGCGGCGGCACCAGGGCGAACGCCGCCAGTGCGTGAGTTTCCGCGCGGCGGGGTCGTCGTTCGCCTTCGACATGAGCGCCATCCAGGAAATCATCCGCGTGCCCGAAATCCAGCCGTCCATCCTGAACAGCGCGCTGTGCCAGGGCCGCATCAATTTCCGCGGCAGCCCGGTGGCGGTCGTGTGCTTCAGCACCCTGCTGCTCACGCCCGGCGCTGCCAAGGACCCGGCCGCCAGCGAGGTGCGCGACTATGCGCCCGACCAGCGCGTGGTGATCGCCCGCATCGACGACGCCACCATCGGCTTCCTGGTCGATTCGGTGGACAGCATCGTCAATTACTATGCGGAAGACCTGATGCCGATCCCGCTGCTGAGCAAGGCGCGCGCCGGCATGTTTGCCGGTTGCATCGCCCGTCCCGGCGAGACCGACGTCATCCTGCTCGACCACCGGCAAATCCTGTCCAGCACGGAAATCGTCGACATGCGCACCGGCCACGCCCGCCTGTATCCCACCGACGATACGGCTGCCGCCAGCCTGGCCGCGCGCGACGCCCGGCGCAGCCAGCGCCATGTGTACCTGACGTTTGCGCTCGATAACACCTATGCCGTGGAAATCACCCAGGTGCGCGAAATCATCGACTACGCCGCCGACATCACGCGTCCGCCCGGCATGCCCGACTTCCTGCGCGGCATGCTCAACCTGCGCCAGCAGATGGTGAGCGTGATCGACCTGCGCAGCCTGTACGGCATGGCGCCCGCCGACGCCACCGAGCAAACCAAGATCCTGGTGATCGAACGGGGCGACGAACAGTACGGCCTGATGGTGGACGCGGTGGAAAACATCATGACCATCGAGGACAGCCGCCGGTTCACGGCGCCGCGCATCATGCGCAGCGGCGCCGACGGCACCGGACCCAGCAGCGACATGCCCGATGTCATCGACATCGAAGGCGACGGCGCCGACCACAAGACGCTCAGCGTGTTCGAGAGCGACCGCCTGCTGCAACGGCTGGCGCAGGAACTGCCCGCCATCTCAGCCGTGCAGCAGTAGCGCGATGCGCGCCAGTCGGCTACAGTAACGGATGCCGGCCTACGCCGGCATGCTGTTACTGTCAGTCACTGAAAGGTCGTTCATGCTGCGCTGTTATTCCGCCCTGGTTTCCGCCTTGGTTTCCGCTCTGACTCCCACCACCGTCACCGCCATGCACCCCGGCGTGCGGGCCCACGCGGAACCAGCGCGGCGCGCCCGCCTGGCCGGCGCCGTCCGACCGGGGGCGGCATGAGCAACCAGCGTATCGTGCACGTGGCCGACCTGTCGGTGATCGAAACTGGCCTGCGCACCATCCGCAGCGATGTGGACACGGTGTCCGGCCAGGTGGCCAGCGTGGGCGAGGAAATCACCCACACCCGCAACGAGCTGGCAGCGCTGGAAGAACTGTTTCGCGAATTCATTGCCGCCGACGCCATGAACCAGGAGCTGCAACTGGCCGAAACCCGCCAGGTAAAAGTGCGCCAGGAGCTCGAGAGCAAGTTCGGCTATTACGAACAGGTGCGCCGCACCGCCGTCGGCATCCTGCAGGCAGCCGACCTCAGCATGGTACGCCAGGACACCATCACGGCCGCCACCGAGGAACTGATGCTGGCCGCACCGCGCTACTGGCTGGCGCCAGCGCTGGTGGCGCTGGGCGCGTGGCTCGACGACAACCAGCCGCTGGCCGACAAGGCGCTGGCCGAGGCGCTGCGCCGCGACGATGAAAAGACCACGCTGTTTTTCGCGCTGGTCACGCGCCGCGCCGGGCGCCACGCGGCCTGCGCCACATGGATGCAGCGTTACCTGGGCCTGCAAGACCCGTTTTCGCTCGACCGCCAGACCGTGGTGCTGGTCGATGCGCTGGCCGGCGGCGTGTTCGGCGCCGACATCCACCAGGCTGGCACGATGGCCGCCCGGGACTGGATCGCGGAATTGTCGCAGCGCGCCGGCTTCGTGGAAGAGCAGCGCACGCAATGGATGGCGGCTTTGCTGTCTAAGCTGCCCGTGATGGACAACAGCGAACGCTATCCGCATTTGCACCGGTACAGCGCCACCTGGCCCCGCCTGGACGCCAGCCTGAACGGCGCCGCCCTCCATGGCGCCGTGCTCGAACACTTCCGCGCCATTTTCGACGGCGACCTGGCGCCGTCCGCCGGCACGGCGGCAGCGGTGGACGCCCTGCTCGACAAGCTGGTCCGCAATTTCGACGACGACGAGCTGCCGCTGCGTCGCGACGAGCGCCATTGCCAGCTGATCATCGACGAGCGCGGCAACCGCCAGGCCGCGCAGGCGCGCTACCACCTGGAAGCGGCCGCGCTCGACGAGCGCATCACGTTTACCCAGCTGCTGACCAACGCAGCCATGCATCCCGACACCAGCCACGCGTCGCGCGCCACCCAGCGCTACGCGACCGCGCTGTCGGCGCCGTGGATCGGCGCCGCCTACGCCGACGTGGCCGCCGCCCACCGCGCGGCCGTGCCCACCGACATCGGCTTGCAGATCGAGGGCTGGCAAGGCCGTACCGGCGCCGGCGAAAACCAGGCCGAGCTGCTGTCGTCGCTGGCCGCCCATCTCGATGCGCAGGCAGCGCGCGACCGGGCCGCTGTCAAACTGGACGTCAAATACTGGGCGGCGCTGGCGCTTGGCGCCGTGTTTGTCGTGGCAGGGCTGTTCAATATGCTGTGGCTGGCGCTGGGCCTGGGCGCGGGCGCCGTGGCCTGGTTTTATAGCGGCTGGTCGCGGCTGGCCGGCGCCCGCCAGGCCATCGCTTCCACCCATGCCGCGCGCAAGGCGCAGGCCACCGCCGTACTGCACGGTGCGTTGACCGAAGCGTCCGCCTGGCGCCGCGAGGTGGCCCAGCGCGACCTGGCGGGCGGCGCCCTGCACGCCATCCAGGACGACGTCGCCGCCCCATATTTTGGGCCGGCGGCGCCGCCCGCGCCCCACCGGGTGGTTGGCTGATGACGCCAACCATGCCACCCACGCCCACAACCCCCCAGATGGCC
>JBEVMD010000235.1:0-5332 GCA_040508835.1 Duganella sp.
CAGCACTTCGATGTGGACATCGTCCGTGTCATCGGCGCGCATCGGCGCGACCGTTCGAGATCCCGACGGCGTTATCGCTTGCAGCGCCGTGCGCACGTGCGCTTGCAGCTGCTGCTGCATGGCGACCAGCGCGGCCCGGTCGCGGCCGGCCAGCGTCACGCGCGCGCCGGCCGCCAGCAGGGCCTGCGCGCACGCCGCGCCGATGCCGCGGGCGCCGCCCGTCACCAGCGCATGGCGGCCTGCCAGCGGCGCCTGTTGCACATGCGAGCGCTGGACGTCGGAGCGCTGGTCGTCCGCGCGTTGGTCATCCGCGCGTTGCTCGTCCGCGCGTTGGTCGTCCGGGCGCTGCCCGTTCGGGTGTCGATCGCTCATGCGTCGGTTTCCATTTGTCGTTCCAGTGGTTTTTTTGCGGCCGTGTACTGCCTGGGCCAGGCGACGGCCCGGTAGCCGATGGCCGCTGCCTGGTGCAGGGTCCACGCCGGATCGGCCAGGTGCGGGCGGCCGATTGCGCACAGGTCGGCGCGGCCGGCAGCGATGATGCCATTGACCTGGTCGGCATCGGTGATGGCGCCCACGGCGATGGTGGCAATCTCCGCCTCGTTGCGGATACGGTCCGCAAACGGCGCCTGGTACATGCGGCCATACACGGGCTGCTGCCGCGCGCTCACCTGCCCCGACGAACAGTCGATCATGTCGGCGCCCGCAGCGCGGAACAGGCGGGCGATGCGCACCGCGTCGTCGGGCGTGACGCCACCGTCCACCCAGTCGTGCGCGGAAATGCGCACGCTCATGGGTTTTTCCGCAGGCCAGACCGCGCGCATGGCGGCAAACACCCGCAACGGATATCGGCAGCGGTTTTCCAGGCTGCCGCCGTAGTCGTCGCCGCGCTGGTTGGTGAGCGGCGAAATGAACGACGAGAGCAGATAGCCGTGCGCGCAATGCAGCTCGATCCAGTCGAAGCCCGCCTGCTGCGCCGCCAGCGTGGCGCGCACGAAGTCGTCCTGCACGCGGTCCATGTCGTCCGTCGTCATGGCGCGCGCGGTGTGCGACACGCCCGCCAGGTACTGCTGCGGCGAGGCAGCCAGCAGCGGCCAGTTGCCCTGTTCGAGCGGCTGGTCGGCGCCGTCCCACGGCGCCCGGGTGGAACCCTTGGCGCCGGCATGCCCCAGTTGCAGGCCGATGGCGGCGTCGCCGTGCCGGTGCACGACATCGACGATGCGCGCCCAGGCGGCGGTGTGCCCGGGCGCGTACATGCCGGGGCAATGCGGGGTGATGCGCGCGTCGGCCGACACGCACGTCATCTCGGCCATCACCAGCGCGGCGCCGCCCAGCGCGCGCGCGCCCAGGTGCGCCAGGTGGTAGTCGCCGGCCACGCCGTCGACGGCGCTGTACTGCGCCATGGGCGACACCACCACCCGGTTTTTCAGGACCAGGCCGCGCACCTTGAATGGGGTGAACATGGGCGGCACGGCATGGGCGGGCGGCGCCATGCCCGCCTGGTCGAAGGCGCGCCGCGCGAACCACTGTTCGTACCCTTCGACATAGGCCGCGTCGCGCAGGCGCAGGTTGGCGTGCGACACGCGCTGGCTGCGGGTGAGCATGGAGTATGCAAACTGCGGCGCAGCCATTGCGGCATACCGCGCCACGTGCTCGAACCACTCCATCGAATTGCGGGCGGCATTCTGCAGCTTGAGCACCTCCACTGCGCGCGCCTGCTGATAGGCGTCCAGCGCCGCGCGCAGGTCGCCCGGGTGCGCAACATGGTCGGCAAGGCGGCGCGCCAGCTCGATAGCGTCTTCCAGCGCCAGCTTGGTACCGGACCCGATCGAATAATGCGCCGAGTGGGCAGCGTCGCCCATCAGCACCACGGGAACGTCGTCGTTCCAGTGCACCCACTGGTCGCATACCAGGCGCGGGAAGGTGTTCCAGACGGCTGCGCCGCGCGGGTGCGAGGCATTGGCCAGCAGCGCGTGGCCATCGAGCTCTTCGGCAAACAGCTGCTCGCAGAAGGCGATGGTCTGCTCCTGGCCCATCTCGTGCAGGCCGCAGGCGCGCCACACGGCTTCCGGGGTCTCCACGATGAACGTGGACGTGTGGGCGTCGAACTGGTAGATGTGGGCCTGGAACCAGCCGTGCGGCGTATGCTTGAAGGCGAACGTGAAGGCGCCGAATTTCTTGTGCGTGCCGAGCCACACGAAACGGCAATCGCGCTGCTCGATGCGCGGCTGGTACGTGGCGGCATAACGCGCGCGGGTGCGGCTGTGCAGGCCGTCGGCCGCGATCACCAGGTCGGCACGATGGCGCGCCGCCAGCTGGCGGTCGTCGTCCACGTCGGTTTCGAACACCAGTTCCACGCCCAGCGCCTCGCAGCGGCGCTGCAGGATGTTGAGCAGGTGCTTGCGGCCGATGCCGCAGAAGCCATGGCCGCCGGAGGTAACGGTTTGTCCGCGGAAGCGCACGTCGATATCGTCCCAGCGGTTGAACGCGGCGACGATCTGCCGGGCGGTGGACGCGTCGGCGCGGGCCAGGTTGTCGAGCGTCTGGTCCGACAGCACCACGCCCCAGCCGAAGGTGTCGTACGGCCGGTTGCGCTCGACCACCACGATGCGGTGCTGCGGATCCTGCTGCTTCATCAGCAGGGCGAAATACAGGCCGGCGGGTCCGCCGCCGAGGCACACGATATTCATCGTTCGCCCTCCGCCGCGCGCAGGCGGAAGCGCTGCAGCTTGCCCGTCTCGGTGCGCGGCAGCGCCGCGATGAAGCGGATCGCGGGCGGGTATTTGTTCGGCGCGATCTGGCGCTTGACGAAGTCCTGCAGCTCCCCCGCCAGTTGCGGCGATGGCGCACGGCCCGGCTTGAGCACCACGTGCGCTTCCACGATCTGGCCGCGCTCTGCATCGGGCACGCCGATCACGCCGCATTCGGCCACCACGGGGTGGCGCAGCAACGCGTCTTCGACCTCGGGGCCGGCGATGTTGTAGCCGCTCGAGATGATCATGTCGTCGGTACGCGCCCGATAATAAAAATAGCCGTCGGCGTCCATCTCGTAGGCGTCGCCGGTGAGGTTCCAGCCGTCGGCCACGTAGTCGGCCTGGCGCGCGTCGTCCAGGTAGCGGCAGCCGGTAGGGCCTTTGACGGCCAGCCGGCCCACCACGCCCGGCCCCACGGGACGGCCGTCGGCGTCGAGGATGCAGGCCTGGTAGCCCGGCACCGGCTTGCCGGTGGCGCCGGGGCGCACCTGGTCGCCGGCGGCGGAAATAAAAATGTGCAGCAGTTCGGTGGCGCCCAGGCCATCGATCATTTCGAGTCCGGTGGCCTGGCGCCAGCCGTCGCGCGTGGCGACCGGCAGCGCCTCGCCGGCCGAAACGCACTGGCGCAGGCTGGCAAGATCGTGGCGGGCGGCCAGCGCCGTCATCTGCCGGTAGAACGTGGGCGCCGTGAAACACACGGTGGCGCGGTGCCGGGCGATGGCTGCCAGCAGCGACTCGGGCGTGGGCTTTTCCAGCAGCACGGCCGCGCCGCCCACGCGCAATGGAAACAGCAGCAGTCCGCCCAGGCCGAAGGTGAACGCCAGCGGCGGCGTGCCGATGAAGACATCGTCGGCACGCGATTGCAGCACTGAACGGGGAAAGCAGTCGCAAACGGCCAGCACGTCGCGATGAAAATGCATGGTGCCTTTGGGGACCCCGGTGGTGCCGGACGTGAAACCGATCAGGCAGATATCGTCGGCCGCCGTATCGACCGCAGTAAACTGCGTTGGCTGCGCTGCCATCAGCGCTTCCAGCTTGCCGGCTTCGGCGTCGTTGCCGCACCGGCCGTCGAAGCACAGGGTGTTGGCGCGCGCGGCCGGCGGCAGGTCGGCGCCGTCGAGTTCCGCGCACAGCGCCTGCGCGCACAGCACCGCGTTCACTTGCGCCTTGACGGCAATGGCGCCCAGCTCGCGCGCGCGCAGGAGCGGCATGGTGGGCACGGCAATGCAGCCGGCCTTGATCACGGCCAGGATGCACGCGGCCATCATCGGCGTGTTGGTCCCCCGCAGCAGCACGCGGTTGCCCGCCTCCAGCCCCAGGGGGCCGCGCAGCACGTGGGCGATGCGGTCCACCTGATCGCGCAGCTCCCGATAGGTCCACGTTACCTGCTCGCCGTGCAGCGCCACGCGGCCGCCATCGGCATGGTCGAGCAGTTCGGCCGCGCAGTTGAGGCGCGGACGATAGCGCAGTTGCGGCAGGTCGAAGCGCAGCTCCGGCCACAGCGCCGCCGGCGGCAGATGGTCGCGCGCATAGCGGTCGGTATGGGCGCTGGCCCCGGCAGTGGAGATGGCGGTGGAGATGGAGATGGAGGATGTCATGGTCGCCCTGCGTCAGGATAGGGAACGGTATCGGTGCGGTATCCACGCGAGCAGATACTTTAAACCTAAACTATCCCGGCCACAAGGGTCGTTACGCGATCCGGATCAAGCCGGTCGGCGCAGCCCGGGCGTCAGCCCAGGCCCTGCTGGCGCACCAGGCCCGATTGGTGGTCGACCGCGCGCACGACATCCGCCATCACCGCCTGCACTGCCTCGTTGGACAGGCGGCCGGAGGCGACGCCCTTGAGCGCCGTGGCGGCGCCTTCGAGGCCCAGCGTGACGCAACCGGCCAGCAGCCGCTCCAGGCGGACCTGCGCGCCCTGCTGGTCGCCCTGTCCCAGCAGCGCTTCGAGGTCGGCGCTGGCCGCTTGCAGCTGGTTGTGGAAACCGGCCAGGTACACCAGCAGCCGGTCGCCGTTGATGCCCAGGCGGCGCAGGGTTTCGGCCGGGTCTTCGGCCTGGTGGCTATAGCCGCTGGCCGCCTGGTCGAGGAACGACGTCAGGTGCACCCGCACCTGCTCCGCCTGGAAGGGTTTGACGATGTAGCCCGCCGCGCCCGCGGTGGACGCCTCGTGCATCACGTCTTTTTCGGTGGCCGAGGTCACCAGCACGAACGGCATGGGTTGGAGTTCCGGATGGGACTTCACGCGCTGCAGCAGTTCGAGGCCGGACAGGCGCGGCATGCGCAAGTCGCAGAAACAGATCGCGGGCCGCAGTCCGCCCTCGAGCTGGTGCCAGGCATCGAGGCCGTCCTCCGCTTCCACGATGTCGAATTTACCGCAGCTGTCGATCAGGTGCATCAATACCATGCGCGAGACGACGTCGTCGTCGACTACCAAAACTTTCATGAGACTCCCGTACCGTGGCACTATGATTCAACAATATTAACACTGCCTGAAACGTCCAGGACACGCAAGCAAATTTTCCGTGTCAGGTAGTTTTACTGGCCGCATCGACCAGCGCGCGCAGCCGGGGCAAGCCGTC
>JBEVMD010000264.1:0-4451 GCA_040508835.1 Duganella sp.
TTTGTGTATACAAGAATATATGTCTTGAATACATTGTCAAGCGATATCGAGGTCTTATAATGGGCGCCATGACCACACACCCCACCACCCTGCGCGAGCAGATCGAAGAAATGATTGCCGTCGGCGCGCTGAAACCTGGCCAGCACCTGGACGAAACCGAGCTGGCCACGCGCTTTGGCGTGTCGCGCACGCCCATCCGCGAAACCCTGATCCAGCTGGCGTCCATGGGACTGGTGGTGATCCGTCCGCGCCGTGGCGCCATCGTGGCCGAACTGGGGCCGCAGCAACTGGTGGAGATGTTCGAGGTGATGTCGGAACTGGAAGCGACCTGCGGCCGCCTCGCCGCGCGCCGCATGACGCCGGACGAGCAGGCGGCCCTGCTGGCCGCGCACCGGGCGTGCGAGGACGCCATGACGGCGCAGGAGCCCGACGATTACTACTACAAGAACGAGATTTTTCACGAGGCGATCTACGCGGGCGCGCACAACCAGTTCCTGGTCGAGCAGACCCGCAACCTGTACCGGCGCCTGCGCCCTTACCGCCGCCTGCAACTGCGGGTGCGCGACCGGCTGGCCAATTCGTACCGCGAGCACGAGGCGGTGGTGCGGGCGATCATCGACGGCGACGGCGACCTGGCAGCGCGCCTGCTGCGCGAGCACGTGATGATCCAGGGCCAGCGGTTTTCGGATTTGATGGCGTCGCTGCCGCAGCTTGGTGCGCCTGCGCACTGACGCTGGCGACGCTCGCAGCCACACTGTAAAGAGCTAAAAAGGAGGCACTATGATCGACGACCAATCGCGCCGCCAGTTCATCAACGAACTGTGGGAACGCTTCGAAGAACTGCAGAAATGGGCCACCGAACACTGGCCCGATCAGGACCACCCGCTCACCAGCGCCGATTTCGTGGAAGCGCGCAAGGAAATCCTCGGCCTGCGCAATCCGGCCCAGGCGCCAGGCAAGATCCCCGAAGACCGGGAACCGGAACAGGGTGGGGCGCAATACGTGGACGTGACGCCGGCGCCGTGGCCGTAGGCCCGGACCGATAGCCGATCGGTGTCAGCACCGTCATCCCCGCCTGCGCGGGGATGACGCATCGTGCGTCCGCGAGAAAGTTCAGCCCATCAATGCACAACCGGCTTGCCGGTCTGCGCCAGCATCCACGCCAGCACGCTCACGACCAGGCTGGCCAGCACGCCCCAAGCGAGGTTCAGCGCACTGTCGAACAGCAGCGGCGCCACCAGTCCCGAGACCAGCGCAAACAGCAGCATCTGGATGAACGACTGCATCGACGACGCCAGCCCGCTGTTGTTGGGGAAGTACTCGAGCGCCATCAGCGAGATCGGCGTCATCACCAGCGACAGTCCGAACGAATACACGAACAGCGGCAGCACGGCCCACGGCACGGCGGCCGTGAAATAAAAATTGTAGGCCACGTTGATCACGCCGGCCGTCATCATCACCGCAAAGCCCAGCCACGCCTGCGTCTTGCGCGCAAACAGCGCGGCAAACTTGCCCGACATGGCCGATCCCACCACCATGCCGCTAATGAGCGGCACGAACATCCACGCGAAGGCCGTTTCCGGCAGATGCAGGATGTTCATCACGAAGTACGCGGCCGAACCGATGTACAACGCCACGCCGGCAAAGCTCATGCCCACCGCGATCGACAGCAGCAGGAAGTGGTGGTGGCACAGCACCTTCCAGTAATTGCGCGCGATGACCCCCAGGTGGAACGGGTGGCGGTCCTTGACGGCCAGGCTTTCCGGCAGCGCGCGCTGCACGGCAAAGAACATCACGATGCCGAACGCGGCCAGGAACCAGAAGATCGAGCGCCAGCCAAAGCTCACCTGCAGCCAGCCGCCCAGCACCGGGGCGATGGCCGGCGCCAGGCCGAACACCATCATGATATGGGCCAGGATTTTCTGCGCCGCCGCGCCGGTAAAGCGGTCCTGCACGATGGCGCGGCCCACGACCGAGCCGGCGCCCGCCGCCAGGCCCTGCACGATGCGGCAGGCCAGCAGCACGCCGATCGAGGGCGCCAGCGCCGCGCCGATGGAGGCGGCGATGTACAGCACCAGCGACACGAGAATGACGGGCCGGCGGCCGAACGAATCGGACAGGGTGCCGTAAAACAGCATCATGAAGGCAAAGCAGAACAGGAACATGCTCAGGGTTTGCTGCACCAGGATGGGACTGGCGTCGAACGCCACGCCGATGGCGGGGAACGAGGGCAGGTACGTATCGATAGCCAGGGGGCCGACCATGGTCAGGCCGGCCAGCAGGATGGTCAGCAAAATATTCATTAAAAGCGTATTGTTCGTTGGACCCGGCATTTTACGCGATATGCGCGCACCGCATATCGGCCGCCAAATTCATTCCTTCGCAAGGCCGCCGGCGCGGCGTATGCTGGAGGATCGGCCGCACTATTATCTGAATTTATGACTATTGACACCTTCGACGCCAGCGGCGTCAAACCATCGCACTGGAACCTCGACAGCGTGGTCGAGCAATTGCGCGTCTCGCGCGAGGCCACGCACAACATCCGCCACCATGGCCGGGTGCGCGAGCTGCCGTCGCGCGAAGCGCTGCAGATCATCGTCAACGGCCTGTCGGCCGTGCTGTTCCCCACCCATTACGGGCGGCCCAACCTCACCGACGAGAGCATCGACTACTTCGTGGGCGATACCCTCAACACCACGCTCAACCGCCTGACGGAGCAGGTGCGGCGCGGCCTGCAATTCTCGGCCGGCGACGCGGTGCCCGACGACGCCGCGCTCACCAGCCAGGCGCACGCGATCACCCGCGAATTCGCCGCCAACCTGCCGGGCATCCGCGCGCTGCTGGTGTCCGACGTGCAGGCCGCGTTTTCCGGCGACCCGGCCGCGACGTCCGTGGCCGAGATCATGCTGTGCTACCCCGGCACCATCGCGATCCTGTACTACCGCCTGGCGCACTGCCTGCACCGGCTGGGTTCACCGTTCCTGGCGCGGCTGATCTCGGACATCGGCCATTCCATCACCGGCATTGACATCCACCCGGGTGCGCAAATCGGCGGCAGCTTCTTCATCGACCACGGCACGGGCGTGGTGATCGGGGAAACCGCCATCATCGGCCAGCGCGTGCGCCTGTACCAGCATGTCACGCTGGGCGCCAAGCGCTTTCCGGCCGACGACAAGGGCGTGTTGATCAAGGGCGTGCCGCGCCACCCGGTGGTGGAGGACGACGTGGTGATCTACGCCGGCGCCACCATCCTGGGCCGCATCACCATCGGCGCCGGCTCCACCATCGGCGGCAATGTCTGGCTCACGCAAGGCGTGCCTGCCGGGAGTAGCGTGTCGCAGGCGCAGATGCGCAACGATTGAACCTGCGCGGCCGGCCCCACGTCGGCGGAATCAGATACGCACCTGGTGCGCTGCATGGTCGGCCGGCAGCCGCGGGCCGCGCCCGAACACCTGTTCGCGCAGCGTGCCGTCCCGGTATTCGGTGCGGTAGCGCCCGCGCCGCTGCAGTTCCGGCACGATCAGTTCCACCACGTCGCGCATGCTGTCGTGGGCCACGGCAAAGGCGAGGTTGAAACCGTCGATGCCGGTATCGTCCTGCCACGCTTCCAGCTGGTCGGCCACCTGCCGCGGATCGCCCACCAGCACCGGTCCGCGGCCACCGAGGCCGATGAATTGCGCCGCTTCGCGCACGGTCCACCGCCGGTCCGGGTCGGCCTGGCTGAACGACGCCAGCGCCGAGCGGCCGGCCTCCGACGGGATGAATTCCACGGCGGCGTCCAGCGCAAAGGCGCCGAAGTCGATGCCCGTCCAGCCGGACAGCAGGGCCAGCGCCGCCTCGATGTCGACATGGCTGCGATAGTCTTCGTACCTGGCGCGCGCTTCGGCCTCGGTCGGCGCAGTGACGATCAGCGCCTGCGCATAGATTTTCAGGTCGGCGCCGTCGCGGCCGGCCGCCTGCACGGCTGCGCGCAGGTCGTCCGCATACTGCTTCACCACTTTTTTGCTGGGACCGCTCACGAACGTGCACTCGGCATGGCGCGCCGCAAACGCCGTGCCGCGCGGCGACGTGCCGGCCTGGTACAGCAGCGGCGTGCGTTGCGGCGACGGTTCGCACAGGTGAAAGCCGGGCACCTTGTAAAAGCGCCCCTCGTGATTGACGGGATGGATGCGCGACGGCTCGGCATACACGCCGCGCGCCTTGTCGTTGACCACCGCGTCGTCGTCCCAGCTTTTTTGCCACAGCTTGTACACCACGTCCATGTACTCGTCGGCCAGGTCGTAACGCTCGTCGTGGCCCAGTTGCCGGTCCAGTCCCAGGTTGCGCGCCGCGCTATCGAGATAGCCGGTCACGATGTTCCAGCCGATGCGCCCGCGCGTGAGATGGTCGAGCGTGGAGATGCGGCGCGCGAACGTGTACGGGTGTTCGTAGGTGAGGGCGCACGTCACGCC
>JBEVMD010000320.1:0-5847 GCA_040508835.1 Duganella sp.
CCGCCCGATCGGCCGCCAGCGCGCTGCGCTGGGCATCGGTCACGTCCAGGTACGTCGACACGCCACGCTCGTAGCGCGCCTGCGCCACCAGGTAGCCGCGCGCGGCCGCCACCTGCGACACCGACTGCGCCTCGCCCTGCAACTGGCGCTGCTGCACGTCCGACAGCGCATCTTCCACTTCGCGCAGCGCCGTCAGCAACCGGGTTTCGTGATTGGCCACCGCTTCTTCGTAACGCGCCCTGGCGATCGCCAGGTTGGCCTTGTTGCGGCCACCGTCGAAGATCGGCAGCGACAGCGCCAGCGGACCGGCGCTGAACTGGCGCGCGCCCGATTCGCCCAGGTTGCTCAGCGCTTTCGACGCATAACCGAAGTTACCGGTCAGCGAGAAGGAGGGATAGAACGCGCCTTCGGCCACGCCGATCTGCGCATTGGCCGCGCGCAGGTTGGCCACGCTGCCCGCCAGGTCGGGACGCTGCGACAGCAGGCTCGCCGGCAGGCCCACGGGAATGACCGGCGGCGGCGGCAGCACGGCAGGATTGGCGTTGGCCGCCGTCAGCATGGCCGATGGCGACGCGCCTACCAGCGTGGCCAGGCTGTGCTCGAGCAGGTTGCGCTGGCGCTGCACTTCGTGCAGGTCGGCCCTGGCGTTGGCCAGTTCGATGCGGGCGCGCGACACATCGAGTTCGTTCGACAGGCCGGCGTCGAAACGCGCGCTGACCAGCGCTTCGCTTTCGCGGCGCGTGTCGAGCGCGCCGTTCAGGATCGCCAGCTCGGCGTCCATGCCGCGCAGCTGCCAGTACGTGGTGGCCAGTTGCGACGACAGCATCAGCAGCACGCCGTCGCGGTCCGCTTCGGCGGCCAGCGCCTGCGCATCGGACGCTTCGACCAGGCGCCGCACGCGGCCCATCAGGTCGAGCTCATACGAGAAACTGGCGCCCACCGCGTAGTTGTTACCCTTGATCGAACGGCCGCCGAGCGCGATGCCCTGCGCCGTTTCGGCCGACGAACGCGAATTCGCCACCGAGGCGTCCACGCTCAGCGTGGGCCGCTCGCTGGCGCGCGTGACGCCCGCCTGCTCCTGCGCCTGCACCAGGCGCTGCGCCGCCGCCTTGATGCTCGGGTTGTCGCGCAGCGCGGTTTCTTCCAGGCGGTTCAGGGTGGCGTCGTTGAACACGGTCCACCACTGCGCCGGCAGGTGTGCAGCGCTGGTACCGGCCTGCGGCACGTGGCGGAACGACGCGTCCTTGACGTTTTCCGGCGTGCCGAAATCGGTGCCGACGGTGGCGCAGCCGGCCAGGGTCATGGCGGCGGCGATGGAGACAGCGAGCGACAGGCGCTTCAAAGCTGGATTGAACATGGTGTTACCTCACAAAATTTGAATGGATGCTGATGGCTTAGTGCCCGCCGCCGCCGCCGCCCGAAGGGGCTTTGACTTTGTCCGAGAACCACAGCACGCCGATGCAGCCGAACAGCACCATGGCGACCAGGAAGAAGCCGTCGTTGTAAGCCATCACGAACGATTCGCGCCGCACGATGCCGTCGATGGCCTTGAGCGCCATATCGGACGCGGTGGCCGGATCGAAGCCCTGCGACGTGAACGACGCTGCCATTCCCGCCAGGCGCTCCTGCGTGGCCGGTGCAAAGCTGGTCACCGCTTCGCCGATGCGCTGCGAATGGAAATGCTCGCGCGACGTCAGGGCCGTTGCCAGCAAGGCGATGCCGATCGAGCCGCCCAGGTTGCGGGTCATGTTGATCAGGCTCGATGCCGATGCCATGTCCTTGGGCTGGATGCCGTTCATCGCAAAATTCGACAGCGTGAGCATCACGAACGGCTGGCCCAGCGCGCGCACGATCTGCGACACCAGCAGCTGGTCGTAGCCGGTGGTGGCGTCCATGTAGGAATTCATCAGGCACGAACCGCCGAACAGCAGCAACCCGAACGTGCACAGGATGCGGTTGTCGACCTTGGACGACAGCTTGGCCACGAACGGCATGATGAACAGCTGCGGCAAACCGGACCACATGATCACTTCACCGATCTGCATCGGCGAGTAGCCGGGAATCTGGCCCAGGTACAGCGGCAGCAGGAACGCCGAACCGTACAAGCCCATGCCCATCGCCATCGACAGCGCGGTGGCGGCGGTAAAATTGCGCTGCCCGTACAGGGCCAGGTTCACGAACGGCTGCTTTTTCAGCGCGCTGTTGACCACCCATCCCAGCAGGCCGAAAATCGCCAGCGCTGCAAAGGTGATGATGAACGACGAATCGAACCAGTCCTTGCTGTTACCCTCTTCCAGGAAGATGGTCAGGCTGCCCAGGCCGATGGCCATGAAGAAGATGCCGCTCCAGTCGGCGTTGGACAGCAGCGACGGCTGGAATTTTTCCTTGTCCAGGCCATAGGCGATACCGGCGATCAGCAGCAGGCCGGGCACCCAGTTGATATAAAAAATCGACGGCCAGCCATACAGCTCGGAGAGATAGCCGCCCAGCGTGGGGCCCATCGACGGCGCCAGCGTGGCGGTCAGGCCGAAAATCGCCATGCCGGTGGCGCGCTTGGACGGCGGCAGCTTGGCCATCACCAGCGTGAAGGCCATCGGGATCAGCGCGCCGCCCGTGAAGCCCTGCATCATGCGGAACACGATCATGCTCTCGAGGTTCCAGGCGAAGCCGCACAGGGTGGAGAACAGCAGGAACAGCGTGGTGGTGCCGATCATGTAGTTGCGGGTGCCGAACACGCGCGTAAACAGGCCGGTCATCGGGATGACGACGATCTCCGCCACCAGGTAGGCGGTGGCGATCCACGAGCCCTCTTCCTGCGTGGCCGACAGCGTGCCCAGGATATCCTTGAGCGACGAGTTGGTGATCTGGATGTCGAGCACCGCCATGAAGGCGCCCAGCATGCCGGCGGCAATCGCGATCCAGGTGCGGCCCGAGACCTTTTCGCTTGGCGTGCCCTGGGCTCCGGGGGTCGCCGGCGCCTGCGCTGCGGGTGCAGGCTTCCCGCCCGCCCCGGCTGCGGGCGGATCGAATGTGGAACTGGCCATGACGTGGCTCCTTATTGGGCGGTCTGCGGCGCGGCGGCGACTTTACGCTCAGCCTTGTTTTCAGGCTTGTTGTCCGGCTGGTTGATGGCCACTTCCGCAATCGCCGACATGCCCGGCACCAGGCGGCCGTTGAGCGCTTTCACGTCTTCCGGCTTGAACACGATTTTCACCGGCACGCGCTGCACGATCTTGGTGAAGTTACCGGTGGCGTTATCGGCCGGCAGCAACGCGAACTGCGCGCCCGAAGCTGGCGCAAAACTCTCCACGCGGCCGATCAGTTCATGGTCGGGAATTGCATCGATGGTCACCTTGACTTCCTGACCCGCGTGCATCTTGGCCAGCTGGGTTTCCTTGAAGTTGGCGGTCAACCACACGTTGTCCTGCACGATGGCCGTCAGTTGCTGGCCCGGCTGCACGCGCTGGCCCACTTCGATCGAGCGCTTGCCGATGCGGCCGGCGACGGGCGCCAGGATGCGGTTGTAGGCCAGCTGCTGCTGGGCGTCTTTCAGCTGCACGCGCAGCACGCCCACTTGCGCTTTCAGCACGTCGCGCGCCGACTGGGCGGCGGCAATTTGCGCGCGGGCGGCAGCGGCGTTGTCCTTGCGGGCGGTCAGGTCGGCCACGGCGCTGGCGCGGCCGGCGACGGCGGCGTCCAGCTCCGCCTTCGAGACGGCTTTCATCTGGCTGTTATACAGCTGGCCGAAACGCTCGGCATCCTGCCTGGCGCGCACCAGCTGGGCTTCCGACTGCGCCACTTGCGCGCCGGCGGAACTGGCCTGGGCTTTCACCTGCGCGATCTGCGCATCCGACTGCAGCACCTGCTGCTCGGCGCTGGCGATCTGCGCCTGGATCTGCTCCACTTTCACGCCCTGGTCGAACGGATCGAGTTCGGCGATCACGTCGCCTTCGCGCACCACCTGGTTGTCGTCGATCAGGACCTTGGTCACCACGCCGGCAATCCGCGCCGACACCGGGTGCACGTGGCCAGCCACGTACGCGTTCTCGGTTTCCACGAAGTTATGGCTGCGGTACCACATGCGGCCGCCCGCGCCGATGGCAGCCAGCGCAATCACGGCCGCCACGATCAGCACCTTGCGGTTGGACTTGGCCGGAGCGGCCGGCGCGGCAGCCTGGGCTGGCGGCACGGCGTTGAGCCCTTTTTGTTCTGGATGGGGGTTGGACATGTAGTGCTCCGGAAAAATGAAATGGGATGGAAGCATTATTGGTCCGTTTTTGACGAAAGTCAAGAAATGAAACGATTGCATTTCATTTTATTTTGGACTAGCATGGCCCCATTCGCTATGATGGACTGCTATGAAAAAAGACAACGTTGCTCTTGAGGAAGAACTCGACTGCCCGGACGGTGCGGCGCACGAACCGTGGTCGCCCTGCTTCGGCAAGTCGGCCGGCCGCCCGCGGGCAGCCGACAAGGAAGCGCGCGAACAGGCGCTGGTGCAAACGGCCGCCCATTTATTTTTGGAAAAAGGCTACAGCAAGGTCAGTCTGGAAATGATTGCGCGCGAAGCCCATGTTGCCGTACGCACCATTTACGTCAAGTTCGGCGGCAAGGCGGGACTGTTCAGCGCAGCGATTACCCGTGGGCGCGCCCGCTTCTTCTCGGACATGGCCAGCCTGGAAACCGATACCCGGTCGATGGAGGACATCCTGGGCGACTATGCGCTGCGGTTCCTGGACCTGGTGTCGCAGCCCGGTTTTGTCAACCTGCACCGCATGGTGATCGCCGAAGCGCGCACCACGCCCGAGCTGGCCGAAACCTTTTTCGACGCCGGCCCGCGCAAGTCGCGCGAACAGCTGGCCTGCTTTTTCAGCCGCCCCGACATCAAGCCCCGGCTGCGCCCCGAGCTGCCGGTCGAGTTCCTGGCCGTACACTTCGTCAACTGCCTGATGGGCGACACCATGTGCCGCATGCTGTTCCCGCCCGACCAGCCGCCATCGAACGCCGACATCCGCCGCCAGGCCGCGCAGGGCGTCGATCTGTTCATGCGCAGCGTGGTTCTTTAGGCCTGTGCAATTTTGCCATTTGATCTATACTAATCCTTTACAAGGAGTGCATATGAGCAAAACAAATAGACTGGACTGGAGCCGACAAGTGACGCTCATGAACGAGCGCATCAAGAACTTCCAGGCCAACCCGGGACCAGAACAACTCGAAGCCGTCATCGAGGAACTGAAAGCCTACGCCGAAGCTGCCCGCAGCGGCGGCATCGAGATTCCTGCCCGCTTCACGGTCAATTAACGACAAGCGCAGCCACATGATCATCCGGTCTCTGCAACCGGACGACGCCGCAGCCCTGCTGGCATTCGAGCTGGACAACCGAGACTGGTTCGAACAGCATGTGGCCGCGCGCGCCCCCGCCTTTTACACGCTGCCTGGCGTCACCACCCACATCACGGAATATCTCGACGCCCACCGCGCCGGCAGCATGCTGCCCTGCGTGCTGGTCGACGCCGACGGCCGCATCGCCGGCCGCGCCAACCTGCGCCATATCGACCGCACGGCCGGCACCGCGGAAGTGGGCTACCGCATCGCCCGCGCCATGGCAGGCCGTGGCCTGGCCAGCCTGGCGCTGGGCCACCTGCTGCAGGCGGCGCGCACGCAGTACGGCTTGACGACGCTGGACGCGTGGATCAGCGACGACAATCCGGGGTCGCTCAAGGTGGTGGGAAAATGGGGTTTTGCGCGTATCGAGGCCGAGCCCGACATCGCGGTGGTGGGGGGCCAGGAAAGCCCCGCGTAACTTTACCGCTGCGCGTTGTTTCATGCACCCACCCCCACAGCCCG
>JBEVMD010000353.1:0-3763 GCA_040508835.1 Duganella sp.
GGACGCGCTGGCCGTCACCGGCGCCGCCGCGCGCCTGAACGCCGCCTGCACCGGGCGCGCGTGCCGCCGCACGGACGACGTCCAGGAAGTCGCGCTCACGCTGTTGCCGGGCGCGCGCCAGGTGGCGCTGGCAGTGCGGCCGCTCGCCTTTTCCGCCCCCGACGACCAGCGGTACCGCCATCTGCGGGTGGCGGGCGGCCGCCTGGCGTGGCACCCGCTGGACGACCGGTTAGCCGATGGCGGCGCGGCGCGTGCCACCGCTGCGCCAGCGTCGCCGGTGCGGCTGGTGGATCGCCATGGCGCCGTGCTGTGGCACGACGGCGCGCCTACCCGGGCCGCCAGCGACGCCGGCCTGGCGCCGCTGCTCGGTGTCGGTCCCGAACATGGCGGCAGCGTGGCGGGCATGCTGGCGCGTTTGCCATCGGCCGGCGCGGCCGTCAATGCGACGCTCACGCTCGACCTGCCGCTGCAGGAACTGAGCCAGCGCATTCTGGCGTGCGTGGGCATGCGCCATGGTCGCTGGGACGGCAGGGCGTGCGTCGGCGGGCAGCCGGCGCCGGAGGGACGGCGCGCGGGCCTGGTGATCATCGACACTGAAACGGGCGACGTGCTGGCGGCGGCCGGCGCGGGCGCGGGCGAGGTGACTGCCGCCAACTGGGCCGAAGTGCGCGATGTCGACCGCGCCGACCCGGCCCGCAGCCCGCTGCGCCTGCCCGCCTTGCAGCACGACGGCGGCGCCCACCAGAGCCCCGGCTCCACCTTCAAGGTGATCAGCGCGCTGGGTCTCGAAATGGCGGCGAGATCCGACCCGCAACTGGGCGCGCTGCTCGATGGCATGCCGCTGGACGCCATCAACCGCCTGGCGCAGCAGCGCGGCTACGGCTTCCGGACCGGGGCCGCCATCTATCCGCTCGATCCGCGCCGGGCCCACATCACCAACTACCGCGAGCAGGGACTGGACCGGCGCGCCCGTGAAGGCAAGCTGGGACTGGCGCAGGCGCTCACGTACAGCCTCAATACCTGGTTCGCCTGGACCGGTGAGCTGAGCGACCGTACCCTGTTGGGCAGCCCCGATGGCGGCGCGCCGGGCGTGCAGGCGCTCGATGCCGACGCCCTTGACGCCGTGCGGCCCATCGTGGCGGCCGCGCACCGGCTGGGCTTTGAGCGGCCGGTTCGGCTCGACGGCGGCTTGCTGCCGGCCGATTTCAGCTGGCGCGCCTGGGATGCGCTGCAGGCCACGGCGGCCCACATCGATCCGATCCAGACCCGCCATGAGCTGCGCCAGATGGCGATCGGGCTGCGCATGCAGGTCACGCCGCTGCACATGGCGCTGGCGTCGGCCGCCGTGGGACAGGGCCGGCTGGTGACGCCCCGCCTGCTGCTGTCGCTCGCTGGCCGTGACAGCGCCGTGGCGCCCATGCCGCCCACGGGCGCGCGGCTCGACCGCATCCGCGCCGGCATGAAGGGCGTGGTGGACGCGGGCACCGGCGCCGGTGCGTTTGCCGGCCCGGCGCTGGCAGGCGTGCGCCCTGGCCTGTACGGCAAGACGGGCACCGCGCCCACCGGCGACCATACCGCCACCGTGTGGTTCACCGGCTGGCTGGAACCGGGCAGCCTGCCGGGCCAGCGCCACCGGCTTGCCATGGCGGCTTTCGTCAGCCACTCGGGGGGCACCGGCGGCGAACACGCGGCGCCGGTGGTCGCGGCCGTGCTGTCCACGCTGGCCGGGCAGCAGGGGGAACAAAAGCAGAAACTGGCACGCAAATAGGCCGATAGTCCCCGTAACGACGGGCCGGCGCCTGTGGCATGATGATCGGGCGCGCGCGTTTGCGCCGCTTCGACCATTCACCCACCACAGGACCGTATGCGTTTGCCAGGAACCCGGTATCAGGAGCACGGCTGGGAACACGTCCGCAAGCTGCTGGGCGCCTGCTCGCTGCAGGCGTTGCGGCAGATCGACATGGACGGCATGCCCGATCCGGCACAGCACGCGCCGCTGCTCGACAGCTATACCGACGCCATGGCGGCGGCGCTGCGCGCCTGCGCCCGCACTGCCCGCAGCGAGGCGGAGGGCAACAGCTATGGCGACAGCGTGGGCGAACTGGCGCAGTCGCTGGTGTTCGAATTGCAGGCGCATGCGACCCACTGGCAGGCGTTTGCCGCCACGGTGGCCGCCGAACACGCGCGCAGCGGTGCCTTCTGGCGCGACGCTGCCGCCGACGCCGTGCTGCGCAAGAAAGTCAACGATATGTATGCCGGCCTGCGCGACCGGGTCGACGCCGACAATTACATCGCCGCCACGGGCCGCGACTGCTCGCCCAACAGGATCTACACCTACCGCATGCTCGATACGGCCTACCGCGACATCGCCCGCCTGTTCGACGCCTGGCAGGAGCACCGCGCGCAGGTAGGCGCGATCCTGGGCCGCGATCTGGCCGGCATTCCCATCGAGGCGCGGCAAATGAAATCGATCGCTGACTGCAGGGCCGAATGGATCGTCGCCTGGAGCGCGTCGCAGGAGCGGTTTGCCGGCGCTCCCGGGCCGCTGCATACGAAGTCCAAGCGCTTCGCCAGCCTGAAAAACAACCGCGACGGGATTGCCGCCATGCTGCGCGAGATCGGCGATTACGAGGAGCTGTCGTCCAACCAGGACAGCGGCGCGGCATGGCAGGGCGATGCCGGGCAGGCGGCCGGCTGGCTGGAGGACTACTGGCGCGTGACGGGCGACTCGGCGCGGCACGAGGCGCTGGGCGGTGTGTTCGATGCGGACTGCATCGTGGCCCCGCCCGGGCCGGGCGCGCCGGATGCGGACGACGGCGCCCGCGATGACAACCGCGATGACAAATGCGACCAAGCTGATCACGAAGGCGATGAAGTCGATGATGATGGCGTCGATCCAGCGGTGACGGGAGAGGTCGATGCGCAACTGGCGGCTGCCGAGCAGCAGGCCGCGGCCGCGCTTTCCCTGCCCCTCCGCTATATGGAACTGGCGCGGGGCGCGCAGGCCGGCGGCAGCCGCCTGCTGCGCATCTTGCGCCACGAGTCGCTGCCGATCCGGCTGGCCGTCTATCACAAGCTGCTGGGCGCGGCGGACGACAGCTATCCGGCAGACTGGCGCGATCCGGCCACGGGAGAATTGCCCACCCTGCAGCAACTGGCGGCGCTCGACGGCATCTCCATGCCCACCCTGCGCAAGCGCCGCAACGAAGCGATCGACAAGCTGCACGCGGCCAGCGCCGCGCGCCATGAAGGAGAATGAATTGACATCCGCCCCCGATGAACATGACGAACACGATGGCCCGGGTCGGCATGGCCTGGAACTGCGGCTGGCGGAGCGCGCGCTGCTTGCCGCGCCCCGCCGGGTGCCCGACCGGCTGCTGCTGGCCGACGCCACCCTGCTGGCGGCGCTCGACGGCAGCCGCCTGCTGACGCCCGCCGAGCGGCAGGCGCTGGCCGGGTCACCATTGACCCTGCGCCGCTTCCGCCACCTGTCGCTGCAACGGCGCGCGGCCGCCGCGCCACCGTCCGCGGCCAACGACGCCTGCTGGACCGGCAGCGCCGGCATGTTGCGCGCCGCCGCCGGCACGCAGGCGCTGGCATCGCTGGTCACCGACGACAACTGCTGGACCCTGCATTTCGTCGAACAGGGCGGCGGCTGGCAGGTGATCCTGGCATTGTCGGCGCAGGCGCCGTTCGCGGCGCGGCTGCTGCAGGAGGCGCCCATGCTGCGCGTGCTCGACGGCGGCGGCGCCATCGTGCTGCA
>JBEVMD010000071.1:0-9706 GCA_040508835.1 Duganella sp.
ATTTTTTCGCGTTCAAGGCATGGCCGGAGCGGCAATCCGGGCCAGCCAGTTGTTGACAAGCGGGGCCGAAATGCTGATAATTCAGGGTTCCCCGCCCGTATTCCGTGTTTATTCACTTGAACGTCAATATGGAGTAAGCGTGGATTATTGCGGGCGATGAGATGGACCCAGCTTGTGCCGTAGCGTTGGCATGGGTGCGCGAAGTGTCATTGGCACCAAAAACTGACGGGCTGTCATACCCGATTTTGCATTTTTTTCTGCTTTAAGCGAGACCAACATGAAACGTACTTACCAACCTTCCGTTGTGCGCCGCAAGCGCACCCACGGCTTCCGCGCACGCATGGCTACCCGTGGTGGCCGCCAAGTGCTGAACGCACGCCGCGCCAAAGGCCGCAAGCGTCTGGCTGTATAAGCCATCTGCTTGTTAGCTGATCGCGTGGAAAGCTGTATTTCAAGCGGCTCGACAGGCGAAGGTTCACACGACTTCGCGCGCGTTCGGCGTATCGTTAAAACGGATGAATTTTCATCCGTTTTTCGTTTGCGCCCTACACAAAAGAGCGCGCACTTCGTGCTCTACTCCTGTCCGAACAACCTGCCGCATGCGCGGCTGGGCGTCGTGGCGGCCAAGCGCTTTGCGCCGCGCGCCGTGACGCGCAACACGATCAAGCGCATTACGCGCGAGCTGTTCCGTACTACCGGCCTGCCGGCCATCGATTGCGTGGTGCGGCTGTCCCGGCCCGTCAACAGCAAGGACGGTCCGGCGACCACCGCCAGGCTCAAGGCCGAGCTGCGCGTTGAACTGACGCGCCTGTTTGCGGCGCAAGCCCGACTGGGCAGGCCGGCAGCGGTGGCCACTGCGCCGCCACCGCCGGACTTGCCTTCGGCGTCGGCGCCCCCACCTTAGCCCACCATGACCCGTCTGCTTCGTTTCCTGCTGCGCGCTTATCAGTTGACCATCAGTCCACTGCTGGGACCGCGTTGCCGCTTTTACCCGAGTTGCTCGAGTTATGCGATGGAAGCGCTGCAGTTGCATGGCGCCGCCAAGGGCAGCCTGCTGGCTGCCAAGCGCGTGTGCCGTTGTCATCCCTGGAACGACGGTGGCTATGATCCGGTCCCGGCGGCCGATCCGAATTCTTCTTCATCGACCGCTTGCGGTTGCAACCACTCCTGATAAGTACCCTAATGGATATCAATAAACGTACCATTTTGTGGATCGTCTTCGCCGTGTCACTGGTCGTTCTGTGGAACAACTGGATGGTTTCGACCGGCCAGCCGTCCATGTTCGCTCCCCAGCCGCCGGCCAAGACCGCGCCGGCCGCCGCCAAGCCATCCGCGCCCGCCGACGCCGCCACTGCGGCCGCCGCCGGAACCGCCGTTGCGGGCGCCGTGCCAGCCGAAGGCGCTGCTGCGCCGTTCAAGAGTGAGCGCATCACCATCACCACCGACGTGATCCGCGCCGACATCGATACCCAGGGCGGCGTGATCCGTCGCCTGGAACTGCTCAATTACAAGGAAAACAGCCACCCTGGCTGGTTCAACGGCTGCTTCGGCTGGTTCCAGTGGTGCCAGCCTGGCGACAACGGCAAGAACGTGGTGCTGTTCGACGTCGATGCCGGTACCGGCAAGACCTACCTGGGCCAGACCGGCCTGATCAACGCGGCCGGTGCGCCTAACCACACCAGCCCGTTCGTCGCAAAACCGGGCGCGCGCATGCTCAACGACGGCAACCAGGTGCAACTGGTGCTGGAATCGGAGTCGGGCGGCGTCAAGCTGACCAAGACCTTCACCTTCAAGCGCGGCGATTACGTGGTCGACGTGCGGCACGACGTGACCAACACCGGCACCGCCCCGGTCAATCCGACCCTGTACATGCGTTTGGTACACGACGGTAACAAGCCGGCGACCGATTCGTTCTTCAGCAGCAGCTACACCGGTCCGACCATGTACACCGCTGAAAACAAGTACGAAAAGCTGAAGTTCGACACGCTGGAAAAAGAAGCGCGCGAGTCGGCCAAGACCGGCAAACCGATGGTGCAGGACCACGTGACCCACGCCGACAACGGCTGGATCGCCATCTCGCAGCACTTCTTCGTCTCGGCCTTCATTCCGCAAGACAAGCAGATGCACGAAATCGTGACCGAGAAGATCGATACCAATGTCTACGGCATCGGCATCAAGCAGCCGCTGGGCACGCTGGTGCCGGGCGCTACCGTGAGCAATGCGTCGCGCCTGTACTCGGGCCCGCAGATCTCGAAGCTGCTGGAACCGGTATCGCCGGGCCTGGAGCTGGTCAAGGACTATGGCTGGCTGGCCATCATCGCCAAGCCGATGTTCTGGGTCATGGAACATCTGCACGCCGTGCTCGGCAACTGGGGATGGACCATCATCACCTTTACCATCCTGATCAAGCTGCTGTTCTTCCCGCTGTCGGCTGCTGGCTACAAGAGCATGGCCAAAGTGAAACTGGTGACGCCGAAGATGCAGGCGATCCGCGAGCGCTACAAGGGCGACCCGGCCAAGATGAACCAGGCCACCATGGAACTGTACAAGGCCGAGAAGATCAATCCGCTGGGCGGCTGCCTGCCGATCCTGGTGCAGATGCCGGTGTTCATTTCGCTGTACTACGTGCTGCAAGCGGCCGTGGAAGTGCGCGGCGCGCCATGGATCGGCTGGATCACCGACCTGTCGCAACATGACCCGTTTGCAATTCTGCCGGTGCTGTACGCGATCTCGATGTTCATCACCACCAAGCTGAACCCGGCGCCTGCCGATCCGATGCAAGCGAAGGTCATGCTGTTCATGCCGCTGGTGTTCTCGGTGATGTTCTTTGTCTTCCCGTCCGGCCTGGTGCTGTACTGGGTGGTCAACAACGTGCTGTCGATTGCCCAGCAGTGGGTCATCACCAAGAAATTCGCCGCGCCGGAACCGGCCAAGGCCTGATCCCGGAAGTCCAAGAAGCCCGCGTCCAGCGGGCTTTTTTTCTGCCCCGCATCCCGCTATTGCCGGGGTAAAAGCAAACCAAGCAAATCATTTACAATCCACCTCATGAATATCGACTCTTCCCCCATCGCCGCCATCGCCACCGCCCCGGGACGCGGCGGCATCGGCGTGGTGCGCGCGTCCGGCAAAAATCTGCAGCCGCTGATCGCCGCCTTGTTCGGCGCCACGACCTTGCAGCCACGCCACGCCACCTACATCCCGTTCAAGCAGGCCGATGGCGCCATCATCGACCAGGGCATTGCGATCTGGTTCCGTGGGCCGCACTCGTACAGCGGGGAAGACGTGCTGGAATTGCAAGGCCACGGCGGCCCCATCGTGCTGCAACTGCTGCTGGCGCGGGTGCTGGAAGCGGGGGCGGAGCTGGGCTTGCGGCTGGCCGAACCCGGTGAATTCACGCGCCGCGCCTACCTCAACGACAAGCTGGACCTGGCACAGGCCGAGGCCGTGGCCGACCTGATCGATGCGTCCACCGAAGCGGCGGCCAAGTCGGCGTCGCAATCGCTGTCGGGCGCGTTCTCGCGCACCGTCAACGACCTGGTGGGCGGTGTCACCAACCTGCGCATGCTGGTGGAAGCGACACTCGATTTTCCGGAAGAAGAAATCGACTTCCTGGAAAAATCGGATGCGCGGGGCCAGCTGGCCGGCATCGTGACCGCCCTGGAAACCGTGTTCCGCCAGGCCGCACAAGGTGCGCTGCTGCGCGAGGGCCTGAACGTGGTGCTGGTCGGCCAGCCCAATGTCGGTAAATCGTCGCTGCTGAACGCGCTGGCCGGCAACGACGTGGCCATCGTCACGCCGATCGCCGGCACCACGCGCGACAAGGTGACGGAAACCATCCAGATCGAAGGTATTCCTTTGAACATCATCGACACGGCCGGCATCCGCAACGATGACGAGACGGTGGACGTGGTGGAGCGTATCGGCATCGAGCGCACCTGGGGCGAAGTGGGCAAGGCGGACGTGATCCTGCACCTGCTCGACGCCGCGCACGGTCCCACCCGCGCGGACGAGGATATCGTGGCCGCGTTTCCGGGTGGCGTGCCGGTGCTGCGCATCTGGAACAAGATCGATTTATCGGGCCATAAGCCGAGCGTGGATGCGATGCCCGACGCTACCCACGTGTATCTGTCGGCGCACGAAAAATCGGGCATCGAACTGTTGCGCGCGGAACTGCTGCGCATCGCCGGCTGGCAGCAGACCGGGGAGTCGCTGTACCTGGCGCGCGAACGCCACCTGATCGCCCTGAAAAACGCGGGCGCCCACCTGGCGCGGGCCGGCGAGCATGCGGCACAAAACGACCAGTCGCTGGATTTGTTCGCCGAAGAACTGCGCCTGGCGCAGGTGCAATTGTCGAGCATTACCGGCGAGTTCTCGTCCGATGATTTGCTGGGCGTGATTTTCAGCCGGTTCTGTATCGGTAAATAGTCGTACTGGCGAAGTACTTCATGTCTGCCTAGCATGCCAGTAGCCTAGCCGGCGCCGGTGATGCGCTGCTGCGAGGATCAGGATCGTAACCGGCGGTCCAGTTTGGCAAACACGTCATCGGCAGAAATCGTTTCTGCCGTGCCCGACTTCACGGCATCGAGCCGCTGTTCCGCCTCATTGCGCCACGCGTCCAGGACGTCGCCGGAGTCCGCAGGTTCGAGCGACGCAGGCAAATGCAGCACCAGACGCGCCTTCTCGTCTGCGGGCAGCTGCCATGCCTGCAATGGAAGTTCTTCCAGGGTGTGCGACATGATGTCCTCGTCGGATAGTCGCGCCCATCATAGCGCCGGCCATGCAGCGCTCAATAAGGCGCGCCGTTGATATCGAGCCGTACCTGCCATACCGCCCCTGCGCCCGTAATGAACAGGGTCTTGCCATCCGCGCCGCCAAACGCGGCGTTGGTGACATTCGCATCCACCTTGATGGTGGCGATCTGCTTGCCGGCCGGGGTGAACACGCGCAGCCGTTGGGCGGTGTGTTCCGTCACGTAGATGTTGCCCAGGCAGTCCACGGCCATGCCGTCAGGGACGCTCAGTCCCTTGACCAGGTCGCGTCCCTGTTGCGGCTTGCCGTCCACGATGGGGTAGGCGCGCAGCACGCCCTGTTTACCGGCCGTGCCGTTGATGTACAGGATATCGCCGCTTGGGGACAGCGAGACGCCGTTCGGGTTGACCAGCGTTGCTTCCACCACGGTGACCACCCCGTCGGGCGCCACGCGATACACGCGGGTTTTTTCCTGGCCGCCCGGGGCGGCGGCGCGCTGGAAGTCGGGATCGCTGAAGTACAGCGTGCCGTCCGTTGCGATCGCCACGTCGTTGGGCGAGTTGAAGACTTCGCCCTGGTACTTGACGGCCACGTCGCTGCGCTTGCCGTCCAGCGTATAGCGCGACACGGCCTTGTACTTGTGGGTGGCGGCCACGATATTGCCCAGGGCATCGACGGCCAGGCCGTTGCTGCCGCTGTCCGCGATCGCGGTGCTGAGCTTGCCGCTGGCGTCCAGCTTGAGGATGCGCGACGGGAAGCCGGGCCCGAACGTGAAGTGCGAGAAATACAGCGCATCGCGGATCCATACCGGTCCCTCGTACAGGCCCTGGCCGTCGCCGCCGACGTCGGCAGCGAGGTTGGCGGCGGCAATCCGCGTAGCAGTCAGCGCGCCGGCAGGCGCCGTGCCGTGGCAGGCGCCCGGTGCGGCAGTGGCGGTCGCGGCGGCAAACATGGTTGCCAGGCTGAAGAGGAGAGGGCGTAGCTGCATGGTCATGGTCCTGTCGTGGGGCGGCTGGTTTGTACGGCGCCCCGCATGATAACCCGGCGGTTTTTTCAGGCCACGTCCGCTTGCTGGCCGTGCACGATCACGCAATCGCGCCCCGCCCGCTTGGCCGCGTACAGGCAGCTGTCGGCCGCCGCCAGCATCGCTTCCACCGTGCACAAGCGATCCTTATCGAAGGCGGCCACGCCAATGCTCATGGTCACGTGCGGGCGCGTGGCGGCCGGCGCATGGGTAATGTCGAGCGCGGCAATCTTGGCGCGGACGGCTTCCGCATGCAAGGCGGCCTGTTCGGCGCTGGTGTCGGGCAGCACGGCGGCAAACTCCTCGCCGCCGTAGCGCGCGGCCAGGTCGGCCGGGCGTTGCAGCATGGCGGCAAACGCTTCCGCTACCAGCGTCAGGCAGGCGTCGCCCTGCTGGTGGCCGAAGTGGTCGTTATAGGCCTTGAACGAATCGATATCCATCAGCAGCAGTGCCAGCTGGCCGTCGTTGCGCAGCGCGCGCCGCAGTTCGCGGTCGATGGCAACGTCGAAATGGCGGCGGTTGGCAATGCCGGTCAGGCCGTCCACGTACGACTGCGCACGCAGCGCCTCGGCCTGGCCGCGCAACTGCTTTTCGCGGCCCACGGTACTGCTGATGTCGCTCACCTCGATCAGGCAAAACCGTTCCTTGCCTTCGCTGAACGGCGTCAGCGCAATGGCCTGCTCGATCCGTTCGCCGCCCCAAGTGCCGGTCGGAAACAGGGGGAGCGGTGCGCGGTTCAGGCCCGGCGACAGTTGCTGCGGCAGCCTGCTGTGCATGGCGCTGGCAACTGCCTGCTCCAGCCGCTGGCCGCGCAATTCGGGAAACACGTCAAACAGTGGCTGGCCCAGCACGCGGTGGGCGGACTGGCCGGAGTGGCTGGCCAGCCACTGGTTCCACATGACGATGCGCAGTTGCCCATCGAGCACCAGCAGGCCCAGCTTGGCCAGCCCGAGCACGCGGCCGGCCAGCGCGGAGGTAACGGTGTCTTGCATTGAAATTTTTCTTTATGGAAATATTTAACGCGATGATTATATGCCGGCCGCGCGCTAACGCCAGCGTTTTGCGCCGTGACTATCATCTGCGACGTTTTCATTAAAAAATATTTCTTCCCTATGAAGCGGGGCAGAAAACGGCGCCGGCGCGCAATGTGTTGCCTTTTTGGCCCATGCGGCGGCGCGATTTATCCTGTTATGATTTGCGCATGTGATTCCAGCGCAATGGCCGGCCATCAACCGGCATCGCCTTGTGCTACATCATGGGTGGAATATTCCACTGACGTAATCTTGCAAGCCTGAGCACTGCCTACTGGGGAGGGATCGTGGAACCGACACAAGAAAGCGTACCGGACGACGGGGCAAGCGGCGCTGCGGCGTTGCCCATGTCCGCACCGGCACCGCGCACCCGGCAAACGCTGCCGCCCAAGGGGTCGTGCTGGTATTGCGAAAAGCCGCTCGACAATGTGCGCCGCTTCTGCGACAAGGAGTGCGCGGATGCATTTGACGAGGAAAAACAGTACACGCGCTAACGCTTGCGCCGCTTAATGTTGCGCCGCCTGCAGTACGGCCAGCGCCGCTTCAAAATCGAACTGGTGCGCCGCCTCCGTAACCTCCTGAAACACCGTCACGCCCAGACCGGCCGCCAGCACGGACGCCGATCGTTCCAGCACGTCGATGGCCGCCCCATCGCCTTCTTCCAGCAGCCGCGCCAGGTGCAGCACCAGCATCCGGGTTTCCGGCGGATTGACCGTCGAGATTGCCGGCGCCGGTGTGGGCGCCTCGGACTGGTCTGCCGCTGCCAGTTCCGTATCGATGGCCGCCATCAGGCTGCGCAGCGTTTGTTCGAGCTGGGCCAGCGGTCCGATGCATTGCGCAGGCGGGCCGCCAAACATCGGTTCCACCGCCGCCGCCAGCAAATAGACCTGCTGCGCGCCGATCATGCCCGCCGCGCCCTTGAGGGTGTGCACGATGCGCTGGGCGCCATCGGTCTCGCCGGCCAGCAGTTCGGTGCGCGCCTGCTCGGCGCTGTCCTGGTAGCGCTGGCGGAAGCGGCGCAGGATCTGCCGGTACAGGGCGTGGTCGCCCATCAGCTGTTGCAGGCCGGTTTCGACCTCCAGGATGGGGCCACCCGTGGCGAGGGGGACGGAACTTGCAATTGTCATAAAATGCAGAAGTAGTGCATATAGGAAACTCTACGATAGCAGCTTATGGTTCAGCGTGTCGTAAACGACCAATCGTGCGCGACCGTCACGCCGTGTACCGTCCCGCGGAAGCTGACATCATAAGTCGTGTTGGCGCGCAGCACGGTGAGCGGCACGATGGCGGCCACCTTGGCGCCGGTGGCCGAGTCGGTTGCCTGGCTGAGCAGACGCGTGGTGAGGGCAGCGCCGCCGCGCGGCGCGACCGTAAAGCTGTCCACGGTGAGGTCGCCCGTGCGGCCGCTGTCCGCATGGACGCTGATCGGGTAGCCCACCTCGTTCTGATTGGGCACGGGATCGGGCTCTTCGTTGTCGCTGAGGAAATTGGTGGGCACGGCGGTCTGGTTATCGGTGGGATAGACCGCGATCTTGCCCGCGCCCAGGCCCGTACCGAGCCCGCCGCTGGCGGTCAGGTCGGCAGTAAAGTAGGTGTAGGTGCCGCTGGCGGTGACGGCGCCGGTGCCGATTTCGCGGAACACGGGTTCGAAAATCACGAAGCGGTGGTAGATCGCGGCAATCAGTTCTTCCGCATGATAAAAGCCCGACGTATTGCTGGCGGCGGAAATGACTTCGCCTGCCGCGTAAGGTCGGACGAGGGTGTAACCGCCGGCGGCCAGGCGGTCGTCGAGGTTTACGCCCGTAAAGCCGGCTTTGCCTGCCTCCTGGGAATGGGAGACCGTATTATTGAGTTGCAGGTAGCGCGAGTGGCCGAGCGCGGCCGTGTCGATGCTGGTGTTGCGGGTGAGCGCGGACATGCCCAGCATGCTGCGCCGGTAGTTGAACCAGGCGTACCCATCGGTGGCGGTATTGCCGGTCAGCGAGGGGGCATTGGCCGGTGTGCCCGGATTGACGGGCACCGTGGGCTGGTTGCCGACCGCGCCGCCGGTGTCGACACTCCCGCCATTGCCTCCGCTGCCGCCGCCGCAGCCGGCCAGGATGGCGGCCAGGAGCGCGGCCGATAAGCGGGCGGGGAGGGACGATGACGGGCGGTGGAGGGGATGCATGATGAGGCTCCTGTAAGGCAACCGGAAATGATTCCGAACGATTCTATGCCAGTTTTCCTACCCGTAGCACGCGATACACGGCGTGCCGGGTGCCGGACGCGTGGATGACAATGGTAAGCTTGCGCCTGACCCGCCGCGTTGCGGCATTTCCGGATTACCAGTTGAAACCTACTAATCAAGCGCGCATGCAGCGCGCCAAATTTGCCTTGCCGAGCATGGTGACCCTGATGTCGATTGCCTGCGGCTTCGGCAGCATTGTCATTTCCGTCGACAACGCCGTGGCGGGCGTACCGTCCGACTACCGCCTCGCTGCCGTGCTGCTGGTGCTGGCTGGCGTATTCGATGCGCTCGACGGCATGGTTGCGCGCGCCACCAATACCCAGTCGTCGTTCGGCATGCAGCTCGATTCGATTGCGGACGTGATGAACTTCGGCTGCGCGCCGGGGCTGCTGCTGTACTGCTACGGCTTCGTGCACGTGGGGCTCGATTCGCCCACGCTGCTGCGCGCCGGCGGCATCGCCAGCTTCTTCTTTGTCGCGTGCGGCGCCTTGCGCCTGGCGCGCTTCAATGTCAGTGTGGGCCGCACCGACCCGCGGTATTTCGTCGGCATGCCCATTACCGCCGGCGCCGCCTGCGTGGCGGCCGTCGTGGTGGCGTGGCCCGAACGGCCCACCACCACCCTGCATGCGGCGCTGGTGGTGGTGCTGCTGTTCGTGGTGGGGAGTCTGATGGTGT
>JBEVMD010000389.1:0-20389 GCA_040508835.1 Duganella sp.
GGTTGCGTGCAAAAAAAAGCCGCATTCGTCGAATGCGGCTTTTTTGCAGAAAACTTTCAGCGTTAAACCACCGCGCCGTCCGTCTCGTCCTTTTCCTTGATCGGCTTGATCAGGTCTTCGCGCTTCACACCGAGCCACATGGCCACGGCCGCCGCCACGAACACCGACGAATACACACCGAACAGAATGCCGATGGTCAGCGCCATGGCAAAGTAGTGCAGGGTCGGGCCGCCGAAGATCAGCATCGACAGCACCATCATCTCGGTACAGCCGTGGGTGATGATGGTGCGCGAGATGGTGGACGTGATCGCGTTGTCGATCACTTCATGCACGGACGCCTTGCGCTGCTTGCGGAAGTTTTCGCGGATCCGGTCGAAAATCACGACCGATTCGTTGACCGAATAACCGAGCACGGCCAGCACTGCCGCCAGCACCGTCAGCGAGAATTCCCACTGGAAGAAGGCGAAGAAGCCGAGAATGATCACCACGTCGTGCAGGTTGGCGATAATCGCCGACACCGCGTATTTCCACTCGAAGCGGATGGCGAGATAAATCATCACGCCGATCACCACCATCACCAGCGCATTCAGGCCGTTCTGGGTCAGTTCGTCGCCCACCTGCGGACCGACAAATTCCACCTTTTGCAGCGCCACTGCTTCGGCGCCGGCCGTGTTCATGCACGCCTGCTTGACCACGTGTTCGCCCTTGGCGTTGACGTTGTCGACCTGGGTCATGGCGCCCTTTTCGGTCTTGCACAGCGCGTCGTACACCAGTTGCGAGGCATCCTTGGCGGTCACGTTCTTGACCACCGGCAGGCGCAGCATCACGTCGTGGGCGGTGCCGAAGCTGGCCGCTTCCGGGTGCTCGTAGCCGATGCCGCGCAGCGATTCGCGTATCCCTTCAAGGTTAGCCGGTTGCGCGTACTTCAGTTCCATCACGGTGCCGCCGGTGAATTCCACCGACAGGTTCAGGCCGCGGTGGAACAGGAAGAACACGGCCGCCACGAAGGTCAACGCCGAGACGACGTTGAAAATCAGGGCATGCCGCATGAACGGTATGTCTTTTTTAATGCGGAAAAATTCCATTTGATAAGCCTCGAATTATTTCGTGTCAGGGCGCCAGACGGTGCCGATGGCAACCGATTGCAGCTTCTTCTTGCGGCCGTACCAGAGGTTGACCACGCCACGCATGATGAACACGGCGGAGAACATCGAGGTCAGAATACCCAGCGAGTGCACCACGGCGAAACCACGGATCGGACCCGAACCGAACACCCACAGCGCCACACCGACGATCAGCGTGGTGACGTTGGAGTCGATGATGGTGGCCCAGGCGCGGTCGAAACCGGCGGAGATGGCCGACTGCGGCGAGGCGCCGGCGCGCAGCTCTTCACGGATGCGTTCGTTGATCAGCACGTTGGAGTCGATCGCCATACCAAGCGCCAGCGCAATCGCGGCCACGCCAGGCAGGGTCAGCGTCACTTGCATCAGCGACAGGATCGCGATCAGCAGCAGCAGGTTGCACGCCAGCGCAATCACGCTGAACATGCCGAACATCATGTAGTAGATGACCATGAAGATGGCAATGGCGGCAAAGCCGTACATCGTCGAGTGCAGGCCTTTTTTCACGTTCTCGGCGCCCAGCTGCGGGCCGATCGTGCGTTCCTCGATCACTTCCATCGGGGCAGCCAGCGCGCCCGAGCGCAGCAGCAGCGCCAGCTCGGCCGAGTTCTCGGCGTTGCCCATGCCGGTGATCTGGAAGCGGCTGCTCAGCTCACTCTGGATGGTGGCCACCGACAGCACTTCCGGCTTGCCTTTTTCGAACAGCACGATGGCCATTTTCTTGCCCACGCGGCTGGCGGTGGCGTCGCGCATGCGGCGGCCGCCGTCACCGTTCAGGTCGATACTGACGGCTGGCTGGTGGTTCTGGTCCATGCTGGCGGTAGCGCTGGAGATGTAGTCGCCGGTCAGCACCACGTCCTTGGTCAGCACGACGGGCACGTTCTTACCGACCGTGAACAGTTCCGAGTTCAGCGGCACGGCCGAGCTCAGTTCGGTGCCGGGGGTGACCGATTCGTCGACCATGCGGATTTCCAGGGTGGCCGTGCGGCCGATCACGGCGCGGGCACGGGCCACGTCCTGCACGCCTGGCAGTTGCACCACGATGCGGTCCGGACCTTGCTGCTGGATGATCGGTTCCGCCACGCCCAGCTCGTTGACGCGCTTGGACAGCGTGGAAATATTCTGCTTGACGCCTTCGTCCAGGGTTTGCTTGAGGGCCGCCGGTTTCAGGCTGATCACGGTTTTCAGTTCGGTATCGCTGCCCGAATCGGCAAACGTCACGTCCGGCATCTGGTCGGCCAGCACGGCCTTGGCTTTCTGGCGGGTGGCGTCGTCGCGGAAGTTGACCTCGATGGTGTCGCCCACGCGCTCGATGCCGGCGTGGCGCACGTTCTTGTCGCGCAGCTGGCTGCGGGCGGCAGCCTGCATGCCTTGCACGCGCTTGGCCAGCACGGCCTTGGCATCGACCTGCATCAGGAAGTGCACACCGCCGCGCAAGTCGAGACCGAGGTACATCGGCACGGCGTTGAGCTTTTGCATCCATTTCGGGGTGTCGGGCTGCAGGTTCAGCGCCACCAGGTACGACGGATCTTCAGGATCGGCGTTCAGGTTTTTTTCCAGCACGGCCTTGGCGCGGAACTGGGTATCGGGATCGGCAAAGCGCACGCGCACCGAGGCGTAGGTGCCGGTGCCATCGAAGGTCAGTTCGCTGTGCGGGATCTTTTCGCGCGTGAGCACTTCATCGACCTTGGCGACCATGTCGGAGGTGAGCTTGAGCGTCGATTTGCCGCTCGTCACCTGCACTGCCGGCGACTCGCCGAAGTAATTGGGTGCGGCATACAGCGCACCGAGCAGGATGGCGATGGCAATGAGTAGGTATTTCCAGACGGGATAGCGATTCATATTGTTCAACGTTCAGGGTTAGGCGTCGGATGCAATACGGCCCGCTGGTCGGTGACAAGCGGGCCGGGGCCTGGGCCGGTTACAGCGCCTTGAGCGTGCCCTTAGGCAGGACCATGGTCACCGAGCTTTTTTGCACGGTCATTTCCACGCCGTTCGAGATTTCGATGGTGAGGTACAGATCGGAGATTTTCGAGATGCGGCCCAGCACGCCACCGGCGGTCACGACTTCATCGCCCTTGGCCAGCGCTTCCATCATGGTCTTCTGTTCCTTGGCGCGCTTCATCTGCGGGCGGATCATCAGGAAGTACATCGCCACGAACATCAGTATCAGGAAACCATACTGACCCAGGAAGCCGCCGGCGCCGCCGAGTGCTTCGAGTGGGTTGGATTGGGCGTAAGCGTTGGATATAAACACAGTGACTCCGATAATAGTTTGAAAAAACAGCGCTGTATTCTAGCACTGGCCGGAAGGCGCAAGGACTCACGGTCATATGGGGGTTGTTAATTAAAATTTAAACCCAAAATTTAAACCCTGTTTTAGACACCGCGCGCGCGCTCGGCGTGGAATTGCAGCGTCCACGCGTGGAAGCGGTCTTCATCAAGCGCTTCGCGCATCTGGCGCATGATGTCGAGGTAGTAGTGCAGGTTGTGGATGGTGTTCAGGCGCGCGCCGAGGATTTCCTGGGTGCGGTTCAGGTGGTGCAAATACGCGCGCGAGAAATTGCGGCAGGCGTAGCACGAGCAGGTGGCGTCCAGCGGCTCCTTGTCTTCCTTGTAGCGCGCGTTCTTGATCTTGATGTCGCCAAAGCGCGTGAACAGCCAGCCGTTGCGGGCGTTCCGGGTCGGCATCACGCAGTCGAACATGTCGACGCCGTGCGACACGCCGGCCACCAGGTCTTCCGGCGTGCCCACGCCCATCAGGTAGTGCGGCTTGTTGGCCGGCAGTTTCGGGCCCACGTGCTGCAGCACGCGCATCATGTCTTCCTTCGGCTCGCCCACCGACAGGCCGCCGATGGCCAGGCCGGGGAAGTCGATTTCTTCCAGGCCCGCCAGCGATTCGTCGCGCAGGTTTTCGAACATGCCGCCCTGGACGATGCCGAACAGCGCGTTCGGGTTTTCGCCACGGTGGAATTCATCGTGCGAGCGCTGGGCCCAGCGCAGCGACATGCGCATCGACTTGGCCGCTTCGTCCAGCGTGGCCGGGCGCTTGTCGATTTCGTACGGCGTGCATTCGTCGAACTGCATCACGATGTCGGAATTGAGCACGCGCTGGATCTGCATCGACACTTCCGGCGACAGGAACAGCTTGTCGCCGTTGATGGGCGAATTGAAATGCACGCCCTCTTCCGTGATCTTGCGCATCGCGCCCAGCGAAAACACCTGGAAGCCGCCCGAATCGGTCAGGATAGGCTTGTCCCAGCCCATGAAGTCGTGCAGGCCGCCGAACTTGGCCATCACATCGTTGCCGGGACGCAGCCACAGGTGGAAGGTGTTACCCAAAATAATCTGGGCGTCGATTTCCTTCAGTTCCAGCGGCGACATGGCTTTCACCGAACCGTAGGTACCCACCGGCATGAAGATCGGCGTCTGCACCACGCCGTGGTTCAGTTTGACTTCACCGCGACGGGCATGGGTCAGGCCGCTGCTATCGGTCTTGTGTAACTTAAATTCCAACATTGTGTATTCCTTATTTATGCGCGTGCTTGCGTCGTCAGCAGCATGGCATCGCCATAGCTGAAGAAGCGGTATTCGTTGGCGATCGCATGCGCGTACGCGGTGCGGATCTCGTCGTAGCCGGCAAAGGCCGACACCAGCATCAGCAGCGTCGACTTGGGCAGGTGGAAATTGGTGATCAAACGCGTCACCGTTTTAAACTGGTAGCCGGGCGTGATGAACAGGGCCGTATCGGCGCTGCCCGCTTCCAGCTGGCCGCTTTGCGAGGCCGACTCCAGCGCGCGCAGGCTGGTCGTGCCCACGGCCACCACGTCGCGGCCGGCCGCGCGGGTGGCGCGCACCGCGTCCACCGTCTCCTGCGGCATGGTGTACCACTCGGTGTGCATCTGGTGCTCGGACAGCACCTCGTTGCGCACCGGCTGGAACGTGCCGGCGCCCACGTGCAGCGTGACGAACGCAAAATTGACGCCCTTGGCCTTGAGCGTATCGAGCAGCGCCTGGTCGAAGTGCAGGCCGGCAGTCGGTGCGGCCACGGCGCCGGGCACCTTGTTGAACACGGTCTGGTAGCGGGTTTCGTCGAACGAGTCGGCGTCGTGCGCGATGTACGGCGGCAGCGGCAGGCGGCCGTGCGCTTCGATCAGGTCGAACACGTCGGCATCGAAATGCAGGGTGAAGAATTCGCCGGCGCGCTCGCCCACGGTGACGTCGAAGGCGTCGGCCAGGCGCATCTTGGTGCCCGCCAGCGGGGAGCGCGACGCGCGTACCTGGGCCAGCACGGTGCGGTTGTCGAGCACGCGCTCGACCAGCGCCTCGACCTTGCCGCCGCTTTCCTTGGTGCCGAAGAAGCGCGCCTTGAGCACGCGCGTGTCGTTCATCACCAGCAGGTCGCCCGGCTGCAGCAGGCCCACGATGTCGGCAAACTGGCGGTCGACGATCTGCGCCCCGTCCAGGTGCAGCAGGCGGGAAGCGCTGCGGTCGGGCAGCGGAAATTGCGCGATGCGCTCTGGCGGCAAGTTAAAATCGAAATCGGAAAGCGAGTACATGGGCGAACTTGTGAAAACGGTTGAAAAAATCGGGTGTGCCTGGATGCATGGCTAGCCTACAATACCGGCGTTGCTGTCGTTGATTTATTGCGGCCAACCCTCTATTTTACGCTAGTGTCCGAAAAATGCTCCAATATGCCCGTTCCCGCACCTAAAAGCACGTCCAAGCCCGTCAAGAAGACCGTCAGCCCGCAAATGAAGCTGGCCAAGCTCGGACTGCATTCCGACATGGACCTGGTGCTGCACCTGCCCATGCGCTACGAGGATGAGACCCAGGTCATCACCATCGAAGAAGCGCGCCTGCATGGCGGCGACACGTCGCAGGTCGAGGGCGTGGTGGTCAAGAACGAGATCACCTTCAAGCCGCGCCGGCAGCTGCTGGTGCATATCGCGGACGGCACGGGCGACCTGCAATTGCGGTTCATGAATTTTTACGGCAGCCAGGTCAAGCAGCTGGCCGAGGGCACGCGGGTGCGCGCGCGCGGCGAACTGAAACACGGCTTCTTCGGCGCCGAGATGGTCCATCCCGCGTACAAGATCGTCAACGAGGGCGCACCGCTGCCCACGTCGTTGACGCCCGTGTATCCGTCGGGCGAAGGCCTGTCGCAACCGATCCTGCGGCGGGCCATCGGCGACGCCATGAAGCGCGTGGACTGGACCGACACCCTGCCCGCCGACCTGCGTTCTGCCATGCAGCTGTCCGACTTCGAACCGGCCGTGAAATTGCTGCACTATCCGCCGCAGCAGGTGGACGAACACGCGCTGGCCGACCGTTCGCACCCGGCGTGGACGCGCGTCAAATTCGACGAGCTGCTGGCGCAGCAGCTGTCCCTGAAACGCGCGCAGCACGCGCGCCGGTCCAAGGGTGCGGCGGCGCTGAAGGTGATCGGCAAATTGTCCAGGCAGTTCCAGGACGCGCTGCCGTTCCAGCTGACTGGTGCACAGCAGCGCGTGCTCGATGAAATCCGCGCCGACCTGCGCCAGCCGTATCCGATGCAGCGCCTGCTGCAGGGCGACGTGGGCAGCGGCAAGACCGTGGTGTCGGCGCTGGCCGCCGCCCAGGCCATCGACAGCGGCTACCAGGCGGCGCTGATGGCGCCCACCGAAATCCTGGCCGAGCAGCACTTCCGCAAGATCGCCGCGTGGATGGAGCCGCTGGGCGTGAAGGTGGCGTGGCTGACGGGCAGCCTCAAAAAGAAGGACAAGCAGGCCGCATACGACATGATCGAATCGGGCGAGGCGCGGCTGGTGGTGGGCACGCATGCGCTGATCCAGGAGGCCGTGATCTTTGCCAACCTGGGCCTGGTGATCGTCGACGAGCAGCACCGCTTCGGCGTGGGCCAGCGCCTCACCTTGCGCAACAAGGGTAACGAAGGCGCGATCCCGCACCAGCTCATGATGTCGGCCACGCCGATCCCGCGCACGCTGGCCATGACCTATTACGCCGACCTGGAAGTGTCCGTGATCGACGAACTGCCGCCGGGCCGCACGCCCATCGTCACCCGCACCATCGACCAGAACCGGCGCGACGAAGTGATCGAACGGGTGCACGCGGCGGTGCTCGAAGGCCGGCAGGTGTACTGGGTATGCCCGCTGATCGAGGAATCGGAAGCGCTGCAACTGCAGACGGCCACCGACACCCACGCGCTGCTGGCCGAAGCGCTGCCCGACCTGAACGTGGGGCTGGTGCACGGGCGCCTGAAATCGGCCGAGAAGCAGGTGATCATGGACGCCTTTACGGCCAACGAGATGCAGGTGCTGGTGGCCACCACCGTGATCGAGGTGGGCGTGGACGTGCCCAATGCGTCGCTGATGGTGATCGAGCACGCGGAGCGTTTCGGCCTGTCGCAGCTGCACCAGCTGCGCGGGCGCGTGGGACGGGGATCGGCGGCCAGCGTCTGCCTGCTGCTGTACCAAAGCCCGCTGGGCGGCATCGCCAAGCAGCGCCTGATGACGATGCGCGAAACCACGGACGGTTTTGAAATCGCCCGCCGCGACCTCGAGATCCGCGGGCCGGGGGAATTTTTGGGCGCGCGCCAGTCGGGACAGGCGATGCTGCGCTTTGCCGACCTGGAAACCGACGGCTGGCTGGTGGACCAGGCCCGCGACGTGGCGCACGATTTACTGCACGCGGGCACGCCGGAAAAGACGGCGACGGTGGAGGCGCATTTGTCGCGGTGGCTGGGTGGGCGGGAGGAGTTCCTCAAAGTCTGACGCCGCCGCTACCCTTTGATCCGTCATGGGTACTAAAAACACATATACACCCGATTCGCCAGGTCCACTACAAACCCCGGCTGCAAATACGCCATGAACGCCAGCGCCAAAACTAGCGCGACCACCGCCCGCCATAGCCAGCCGCGCATCACGCCGCCCGCAGCCCGCCGCGCACCAGCGCGCGTTCGTTGATCGGCAGGTTGACCAGCCCCGCCAGCACGCCCAGCGCAATCGAAATCCCCCACACCACGTCATAGCTGCCCAGCAGCGTGTACAGGTAGCCGCCCAGCCACACGCCCAGGAAGCTGCCCACCTGGTGCGAGAAAAATACCATCCCCGCCAGCATCGACATGTGCTTGACGCCGAAAATGCCGGCAATGATGCCGTTGGTGAGCGGTACCGTGGACAGCCACAGCACGCCCATCGCCGCTGCAAACAGGTACACCGACATGGCAGATAACGGCAGCAGCACGAACAGGCCAATGACGGCGGCCCGCGCGAAATAAATCCCGGACAGCAGGTAGCGCTTGGGCAGCCGGCCGCCGAGCTTGCCCGCGTAGTACGAGCCGACGATGTTGAACAGGCCGATCAGCGCCAGCGCCAGCACCGCCACATTGGGATCGACCACGCCCTTGTCCTTCAGGTACGCGGGCAGGTGCACGCCGATGAACACCAGCTGGAAGCCGCAGACGAAATAGCCGGCGACCAGCAGCAGGAACGAGCGGTTGCGCACTGCTTCGCCAAATGCTTCGGCAATGCTCTGGCGCGGGCCGTCGCCATGCACCACGGCCGGCTCGCGCAGGAAGAACGCCATGGGCACCATCAGCGCCACCAGCAAGGCCGCCAGCACGAAGAACGCGTGCTGCCAGCCGACGGCGGAAATCAGTTGCTGCTCGACGGGCATCAGCACGAACTGGCCGAACGAGCTGGCCGCGCCCGAGATGCCGAACGCCCACGACCGTTTGTCGGCCGGCGCCACGCGGCCGATGATGCCGCTGACGGCGCCGAATGCCGTACACGCCAGACCGAGGCCGATGAACACGCCGGAGCCGATCACGAACAGGGTGGGATCGGTGACCAGCGCCATCCACACCAGGCCGGCCATGTACGACAGCGCGCCCACCAGCACCACGCGCATGGTGCCGTAGCGGTCGGCCGCCATGCCGGCGAACGGGCCGAACACGCCCCACAGCAGGTTTTGCAGCGCCATGGCCAGCGAATAGGTTTCGCGCGTCCAGCCGTTGGCCTGCGAGATCGGCTGCATCCAGAAACCGAAGCCATGGCGCACGCCCATGGCCAGCGTCAGCACGACGCCGGTGGCCAGCAGGATGGTTTTCAGGGAAGGCGCGCGGGCGACGGGACGGAAAGGCTGGAACATGGGGCATCCTGGTTATCGAAACGATATCGGCAGATTGTAACCAGTTCGTCCGGCCCGCGCCTGGAAGCTTATCGATCGGCGGGGTAGCGCAGGCCGATCTGCTCGCGGATGGCGTCGAGCGTGCCCATGATGTTGAGCGTTTCGGCGTGCGACATCACCGGGCTTTCGATCAGGCCCGCGCGGATGCAGCGCCCCACTTCCTGCGCTTCATGCGTATAGCCGTTGCCGCTGCGCGGCACGGTCACGGTGCGCTCGGTGCGCGCGGCGCCATCGATCACGGTGACGGTGAACGTCTCGGTATTGTGGAAGCGGTCGGACAGGCGCACGAAACCCCTGGTGCCGGCAATCGTCAGCTCGGTTGCCGTGCGCGAACGCAGGCTGCACACGCACGACGACAGGCCGCCGCCCTCGTGCATCAGCGTAAACGCCGTCTGCATGTCGACGCCGGCCGGCGTCATTTCCGCCTGCGCCTTGACGCTGGTGACGTCGCCCAGGAAGAACGAGGCGATCGACAGCGGATAGATGCCCAGGTCGAGCAGCGCGCCGCCGCCCAGCTCCGGATTGAACAGGCGGTGCTCGGGGCCGGCGTCGGACGTGAAGCCGAAATCGGCGGTGATGTTGGCGGGCGCGCCGATCTCGCCGCTGTCGACGATGCGCTTGGCTTCGATCACGGCGGGCATGAAGCGGGTCCACATGGCTTCCATCACGAACAGGTTTTTGGCGCGCGCCAGCGCCATGATGTCCTCGGCCTCGCGGCGGTTCATGGTGAACGATTTTTCCACCAGCACGCCCTTGCCGCCGTTCAGGCACATCAGCGCGTTCTCGTGGTGCATCGGGTGCGGCGTGGCAATGTAGATCACGTCCACTTCGGGATCGTCGGCCAGCGCCTGGTAGCTGCCGTGGAAACGCTCGGCGCCGTATTCCTGGCCAAAGGTGGTAGCGCTATCTACAGAGCGCGAAGCAACGGCGGCCAGTCGGGCGCCGGGCGTATCCTGCAAGGCGGTGGCGAAAGCCTTGGCGATTTTTCCCGTGCCCAGTATGCCCCAGCGGATGTCCTGCGTCATGGCGTGCTCTTTCTGCCGCAGCGGCGGCGATGTTGGTTGGTGGAGTGTGTAGCGGCATTGTACTGCGGCGTCGGCTTTGCAGCGCAAGCGGTGCGCCCATTATCTATTGTTTAACTTTTGTCTATCCGCTAGAATCGCCGGCCCGCCACCTCAAGGACCGCGCCATGCGCAAACGACTGCTGTTCATGGCGCTGGCCTGCGCCACCGCCACCGCCCATGCTGCCGAACCTGACTGGCACCCGTTCCAGTGGGTGATGGGCAGCCTGACGGGCGGGCCGCCCGAGCGGCTGGGCATGCTGCTGCCGGTCACGGTCGATGGCATGGCCTGCACGGTACAGCTCGATACCGGCGCCAACGGCGAATGGAACTGGCACCGTGGCGGGCCGGCGACTGCCGCCACCGGCGTCCGGGCCCTGGTAGATGTGGGCGGCCTGCGACGCTTGCTGCCAGCGAGCGTCGCCAACCTGGCGCCGATCAAGGACGGCGCTTGCGGCAGCGATCCCATCGCCATCGTGGGCAACGGCCTGTTTGAAAACGGCACGCTGACGCTGGACCTCGGCCGCGCGCGCTATGCGTACACGCCGCAGCCCCTGCTGGCGCAGGCGCGCGACGCGCAGCCGCTGCTCTATCTGAGCTGGGCCGAGGGCGGCGGCCACATACTGGTGGAAGTCCAGCGTGCCGGCATGCGCGCCGGCTATGCCATGCTCGATACCGGTGCGGCGCGCTTTGGCCTGGTGGCGCCCGACGAGCAGCAATGGCGCGCGCTGGCCGGCGGCGTGGTGCCGCCGGAGGACGATCCGCACACCATGCGTTTTCCCGGACCGGTGGGCGAGCCGGTGGTGTGCCGCGAGGCGCCGATGGCAGGTGGGCTGGACGTGGCCGGCACCACGCTGACCATGCGCGCCGGGTACTGCTCGGGCCACAGTTTCACGGCACCGATACGCATGATGGGCGTGCTGGGGATGGCGGCGCTGGGCGACCGCACCATCGTGCTCGATTATCTGTCGCGCCGCTGGACACTGGGCCAGCTGCCGAACTAGCAGGGTTGGCGGCTGCTTTTCCTGAGCGCTTCATTAAGCGATTCGAGCGCTTTTACCAAGCGACCTTATTGAGCGCTCTGCACGAGCGTGCGCGGTGGACGGAACACGGTGGTGTCGCCATAAAACGCTTCGTCCTGCCCGGGCCACCAGCCGGGCACGCCCAGCGCCTGCATGGGCGTAAAATCGGCGGTGGACAGGCCGTGCTGCGCCAGTTGCCGCGCCACGGTGGCGTCGATCCAGGCCCGGCGTTCGCTGTGCGCGAGCGTAAAAAACGCGTCGCCGGCCAGCACCACCCGCGTGTGGGCGGTGATCGCCTTGCGCGGCGCCACCAGCTTTTCCATCAGCGCGTGGCCGAACAGCCAGACTTGCGCATCGGGGCCGAAGCTGGCGCGGCGCTCCACGAATGCTTCGCGCCAGCGGTGCGCGCGCAGCGCGGCAGTCAGCGCGTGGCCGGCGGCGCAGTCGCGCACCACCAGCAGCGCGGCGTTTTCATCGAAAATGGTGGCGGCGTCGCGCGCGGGGCCGCGCGATTTGCCGACACCGTCGCGGGCGATCTGCGCGGCCTGCAGGGCGTTCAGTTGTACCTTGATGCGCGGGAAGCTGAGCCACACCAGGGCATTGAAAAAATCGTGCAGGTTGTCGCGCGTGGGCACGCCGCCGGTGGCGCCGATGAATGCCTCGTATGCCGTGCCGTCCGGCAGCGCCTCTTGCGGCACGAAGCGGATCGGCAGGTCCAGGTGGTTGCGCAAGCCCAGCGCAGCGGCGTGGGCGCTGAAGGCGTCGCGAAAATGCCGGTCCGCCGGCAGTTGCCCGGCTGCATCCGGCTTGATGTGCGGCATGGCATCCGATATGGAATCGGGCCGCGCTGCCTGCACCGCATCGAGCACCGCGCGGTACCAGGGCCGCGACCAGTCGATCGCCGGCAGCACTGTTACACCATTTTCCAGTTGATGGTTTCGCCGGCGTTGAGCGGCACCACCTGCTGGTCCGCCATGGGCAGCAGGTCGGGCAGCGTCCACTGCGCGCGCTGGAGCGTGATGGTGCCGGTATTGCGCGCCAGGTTGTAGAAGTCCGGACCGTTGAAGCTGGCGAATGCTTCGAGCTTGTCGAGCGCACCGGCGCGCGCGAACGCTTCGGTGTACAGCTCCATCGCGTGCAGCGCGGTGTAGCAGCCGGCGCAGCCGCAGGCGGCTTCCTTGGCGCCCTGCGCATGCGGCGCCGAGTCGGTGCCGAGGAAGAAGCGCTCGTCGCCGCTGGTGGCGGCCGTGACCAGCGCCAGACGGTGTTCTTCGCGCTTGAGCACAGGCAGGCAGTAATAGTGCGGACGGATGCCGCCCTTGAAGATCTCGTTGCGGTTGTATAGCAGGTGGTGGGCCGTGATGGTGGCGCCGATCGGACCTTCCGCCTCGGCCACGTACTGCGCCGCGTCCTTCGTGGTGATGTGTTCGAACACGATTTTCAAGGCTGGGAAATCGCGGCGCAGCGGACGCATCACACGCTCGATGAACACCGCTTCGCGGTCGAACAGGTCGATGTCCTGGTCGGTCACTTCGCCGTGCACCAAGAACGGCATGCCCACTTCCTGCATCATCTCCAGGGTTTTGTAGCAGTTGGCGATATCGGTCACGCCCGCATCGGAATGGGTGGTGGCGCCGGCCGGATACAGCTTGACCGCGTGCACCAAGCCGCTTTCCTGCGCGCGCACGATTTCGTCGGGCGGCGTGTTATTGGTCAGATACAGCGTCATCAGCGGTTCGAACGCCATGCCTGCCGGCAGCGCGGCCAGGATGCGGTCGCGGTAGGCGATGGCGGCCGCGGTGGTGGTGACGGGCGGCTTCAGGTTGGGCATCACGATGGCGCGGCCGAACTGGCGCGCACTGTGCGGCAATACGCTGGCCAGCGTGGCGCCATCGCGCAGGTGCAGATGCCAGTCGTCTGGACGGGTGATGGTAATGCTGTCGGGAATGGTTTCGAAGTCGTACATGGCTGAGGGCTTTCAGGCTACCTGGATGGCAAAAAACGGCGGAATGGCGATATTTTACCTGTTGCAGGACGACTTACCCATGCGGCCAGTTCGCACCATTGAACGCCACCGTAAAAGGCGTAAGATCAAGGTTTCGCGATCAGGAGGCTGACATGTCGAAAATTCGTTTAGAGAAACAGCGGCGGCTGACCCTTCCGCCAGAGATCGTCGCTCAGGCGGGTTTGCAGCAGGACGATGTGCTCGATGCCACGTACGAAGGTGGCGACATTATCTTGCGCCCTCCCCGTATCGGCACGTCGAAGCGACATGAACAATCCATCATGGCTTATGCCGGGACCTGCCAAGGCGCATGGGGCGACACGCCGAGGGAGATGGAATTGCATCTGGCGCAGGACCGCGCATCATGGGACAGATAATTCCTGTTCAACAAGCCATGCGCGGCCAGCGCGTTTATATCGACACGAACGTCTTTATTTATTTCCTTGAGGGCAACCCGCAGTTTTTGCCGGCCGCCGCGCCCGTGATGCAGGCTATCGACAACAACGATTTTCGGGGTTTTACGGGCGAGGTCACCGTGGCGGAAACCATGGTGGGGCCTTACCGGAAAAATGATTCCGCCTCAATCGCCACGATACGGGACTTTTTTTATTCAAAGAATTTCGTCACCCTGCTCCCGCATGGTCGCGCGATCTTCGACCATGCAGCGCGGCTGCGCGCGCACGAGCGATTGCGCTTTATCGACGCCATTCACCTTGCGACAGCCATGGCTGCAACTTGCAAGTTCTTCATCACCAATGACAAGGCGATCCGCACCAAGGGCAATATCGCCATCGTCCAGCTCGATACATTGCAGCCCTGACGCGGCAGGGGCGCTCTATTGCGCAGCGCGCTCCCTGGTCAGTGCCAGTAGCTGGTCGAGTGCGGCGCGGTCGTACACCTTGCCGCGGCTGATCACGGTGCGGATCTGGCGGGTGGCGGCGATGTCTTGCAGGGGATTGGCGTCGAGCACCAGCAGGTCGGCGCTCTTGCCCGTCTCCAGGCTGCCATAGCGGTCGAGCTTGCCCAGGAAGCGCGGGCCGGCAATCACGGCCGATTGCAGCGCTTGCGCCGGGCTCAAGCCGTATTGTACGTACAGGCCGATCTCGTCGTGCAGCGCCTGGCCCGGGTAGTCATAGGAGTTCAGGAAGCCGGCGTCGGTGCCGGCAATAATGCTCACGCCTTCCTGCGCCAGGATCGGCAGCAGCGACGCCGCCTTCTCGAACGTCGCCTTGCGCAGTGCGATCTGTTCCGGGTTGTCCTGGGCGGCGCGCTGCACGCGCCAGTCGTACGTGGCGCGCAGTCCCTTGCCGATGTATTGCAGCGCCTGGTCGTGGGCATGGTCGTCCACGTCGAGGTACGCCACCACGCGCGACACCGACAGCGTGGGCACCACTGCCGTGCCCTTGGCCGCCATGTAGCGGAACGCGGACCGCGCGGTCGGTTCGTCGTAGCTCTCCAGGCTCAGCTTCATCGCTTCCTTGCCGGTCAGCTTGCCGGCCGCAACCTGCGCCGTCAGCGCCTGTTCGCGCGGCGTGGCGGCGCGCAGCAGATAGGACTGGTGCTCCACCGTGCCCAGGCCCGCATCGAACATCTGGGCCAGCGTTTTCTGCACCGGAATATGGCCGGACGTGCGCATGCCGCGCAGTTTTGCTTGCCGCAGCGCCTCGATGTACAAGTCCGGCTTGAGCGTGTTCTCGGTGATCTTGACGAAGTCCACGTGCTGCGCCTGCAGGCGGTCGAGCGCCCGGCTCACTTCCTCGGGCGTGCCCACTTCGATGGTGCCCTTCCACAGCGGCTTGTAGCCTTCGAGCTTGGCGCCGGACGTGAAGATGGTGGGCCCCTCCAGCTTACCCGCCCTGATCTGGTCGCGCCATGCCAGCACGGTATCGGGCAGGTCGCCCGAGCAGTCGCGCACGGTGGTGATGCCGTAGGCCAGGTACAGCGGCAGCAGGTTCTTGTTCTCGTCGATCAGCGCCGGACCGCCACCGAAGTGCACATGCGTATCCCACAGGCCCGGCATCAGGTACTTGCCCGGCAGGCGCATGGTCTGGCGCGGCGCATACCTGGGCAGGTCGCGGTCGTCGATCACGGCCAGGATGCTGTCTCCCTTGAGCACCACGGACTTGCCCTGCACGGCCTGGCCGCCGGCAACGTCGATCACGGTGGCCTGCGTCAGGATCAGGTCGGCGGCAATGCGGTCGGCCGCGTGCGCACTGGCAAGCAGCCCGAGGGCCAGCATGGCGCCCGCAAGCGTGGTCAAGGATGGCATGGCGTCTCCGTCGATAGCTAAGCCCGCAAATATACCAAACCCCGCAGTCGGGTGCGCGATAGCCATGACAGCAGGCAGCAGGCGATGAAGTACACCAGCGCCACGAAGGTGTACATTTCCACCAGGCGGCCGTCGCGCTGGGCGATCTTGCTGGCGGCGCCCACGAAGTCGGGCACCGACAATACATACACCAGCGACACATCCTGGAACAGCACGATGGTCTGCGTGAGCAGTACCGGCAGCATGTTGCGGAACGCCTGCGGCAGCACGACGCGGGCCATGGTCTGCCAATAGGTCAACCCCAGCGCCTGCGCCGCCAGCACCTGGCCGCGCGGGATGGCCTGTATGCCGCCGCGCATGATCTCGCAGTAGTACGCGGCCTGGAACAGGATGAACGTGATCAGCGCCGACCAGAATGCGCCCACTTTCACCGGCTCGTGTGCGCCGATTATCCACGCAGCCAGGTACGGCACCAGGAAATAAAACCAGAAGATCACCAGCACCAGCGGCACCGCGCGCACCAGGTTGACGTAAGCGGCGGCCGCCCACGCCAGTGGCGCCAGGCTCGACATGCGCGCCAGCGCCAGCAAGGTGCCCAGCAGCACGCCGCCCAGCATGGCCAGCACCGTCAGCTGCACGGTAAACACCATGCCCACCTGGAACAGGTACACCCACGAACGGGCGATGACGTCGACATCGAACTGGGCGAACATCATCGCTCTCCCAGCGTGCCGGGCAGCGCCAGCCGCCGTTCCAGCCGGTGCATGGCGGCCGTCACCAGCAGGTTCACCAGCACGTAGATGGCGGTGGCGGCCGTAAATGCTTCAAACACCTGGAACGAAAACTCCTGCAAGGCGCGGGCGCTGGCCGTCAGTTCCATCAGGCCGATGGTGAGCGCTACCGAGCTGTTCTTGATGATGTTGAGGAATTCGCTGGTGAGCGGCGGCACGATGCTGCGCAGCGCCAGCGGCAGCAGCACGTGGCGGTAGCTTTGCGGCAGGCGCAGTCCCAGCGCCATGGCGGCCAGCCGCTGCCCGCCGGCCAGCGCCGCGATGCCGGCCGTGACCTGCACCGCCACCCGCGCCGACGTGAAAAATCCCAGGCACACCACGGCCGTGACGAACGGCGCATCGGGCAGCGCTTTCAGGCGGTCGCCCAGCGCGGGCGGCAGCACCTCCGGCACAACGAAATACCATAAAAACATTTGCACCAGCAGCGGGATGTTGCGGAACAGTTCCACGTACGCCGTGCCCAGCCGGCGCAGCCACGGCGACGGCAGGGTGCGCATGGCGCCGATGGCAAAACCGAGCGCCAGCGCCATCGCCCAGCCGGCCAGCGACGTGGCCAGGGTCCACCCTAGGCCGTCGAGCAGGGTTTGCCAGTATGGACGAACGCCGTCGGGCGACAGCTCGCCAAAGATGCGCCAGTTCCACTGGTAGTGCATTGGGGCCCCGCGCTGGCGTTATCTGGCGGGCGCGTACGCCGCCGGATCGGGCGAGTCCGTCGGTCTGGCGATGGCCGCCTTCAGCGGTGCCGACATGGGGAACTTGAGGTTGATGCCCTTCGGCGGGATCGGGCTGGTAAACCACCTGGCGTAGATTTTCGGGAACTCGTCGGAACGGTACACCTCGGCAAGCGCCGCATCGACCACGGCCTTGAACGCGGGATCGCCGCGCCGCAGCATGATGCCGTAGGGCTCCACGGACAAGGCTTCGCTGCCGATCACGTACTGGTCCGGGTTGCGCGCGGTGGCCACCTGCCCGGCCAGCAGGATGTCGTCGTTGGCCTCGGCCACCGCACGCCCCGTTTCCAGCATCAGGAACGATTCGGGATGGTCTTTGCCCACCAGGATGGTCATGCCCAGCTTGCGCTCGGCGTTGAGCATGGTCATCTGTTTATGGGTGGTGGTGCCGGCCGTGGCCACCAGGGTCTTGCCTCTCATGTCGTCCAGGGTACGGATGTTGGACGACTTTTTGGTCAGCAGCCGGTTGGCGATCACGAACATGGTGGGCGCGAACGCCACCTGCTTTTGCCGCTCGGCGTTGTTGGTGGTGGAACCGCATTCGAGGTCGATGGTGCCGTTGGCCATCAGCGGAATGCGGTTGGCGGCAGTGACCGGGTTGGTCACCACCTTCAGCCCGGACGTGTTGAGCTTTTTCTGCACGGCCGCGACGATCTTCATGCACAGATCGATCGAATAGCCCTGGTACTGCTGGCGGTCGTCGAGGAACGAGAACGGGATCGAACCGTCGCGCACGCCCAGCGTGATGGTGTGGGTGCGCTGGATCTTGGCCAGCGTGCCGGCGTCCTGCGCTAATGAAGAGTTCGCCAAAGCGGCCAGCACCATGGCCGCGACGGTAGGCAGAATAGACATGATTCCTCCCTGGGCAGAAAACAATGCCGGCGGCGCGGCCGCCTCGTGATGTAACGGGTCCTAATGAATAATACGCGCCAAAAATTCGCGGGCGCGCTCGGAACGCGGGGCGCCGAAGAACTCGTCCTTGCTGCAATCTTCCAGGATCTTGCCCTTGTCCATGAACACCACGCGGTTGGCAACCTTGCGCGCAAAGCCCATCTCGTGGGTGACCACCATCATGGTCATGCCTTCCTGCGCCAGCCCCACCATCACGTCCAGCACCTCGTTGATCATTTCCGGGTCCAGTGCCGAGGTCGGTTCATCGAACAGCATGGCAATCGGGTCCATCGACAGCGCGCGGGCAATCGCCACCCGCTGCTGCTGGCCGCCCGACAATTGATTGGGAAATTTGTCCTGCTGCGACAGCAGGCCCACGCGGTCCAGATACCGCAAGCCGCGCTCGTTGGCCTCGTCCTCGCTGCGGCCCAGCACTTTCACCTGGCCGAGGTTCAGGTTCTGGCGTACCGACAGGTGGGGAAATAATTCGAAGTTCTGGAACACCATGCCGATGCGGGCGCGCAGCTTGGGCAAGTCGGTGCGCGGATCGCCCACCGAGATGCCGTCCACGGTGATGTTTCCCTCCTGAAATGGTTCAAGGCCGTTGACGGTCTTGATCAGGGTGGACTTGCCCGAACCGGACGGGCCGCAGATCACCATCACGTCGCCCTTGGCCACGCTGGTGGTGCAGTCGGTGAGCACCTGAAACTGGTTATACCATTTGCTGAGGTTGTTTATCGCTATCATATTTTTGTCACGCAGGGGCCGCTGGAAGGAGTGGGTGGGTACCATGTGGAACGGCGTCCACGCAAGCTTGACAGTGACCTTGACCACAAGGATACTGCCTCACTTGTTGAATACATTGCTCAATGTTTCATCATCTCACAAGCTTAACATTGGCCGGATCATACCCCCACACCCGGGGATAACGACATTATTTTGAACCAGATTGCGCTGCCGCAGAGGTTCTGCAGCCAGCAACGTCCAAAGAGACACTATCACAGGGAAGCGCCGAATATGCAGAAGAAAAGCCGATTGACCACCTATATCCTGCTCGCGCTGGTGCTAGGCATTATTGTTGGCTACATCGTCAACGGCAACGTCGCCAACCCGGCCGGTTTCGCCGATACCATGTCGTTGCTGACCACGGTGTTCCTGCGCCTGATCAAGATGATCATCGCGCCGCTGGTGTTTGCCACGCTGGTCGTCGGCATTGCCCGCATGGGCGATGCAAGCGAAGTCGGCCGTATCGGCCTGAAAACCATGGGCTGGTTCTTCCTGGCGTCGGTGATGTCGCTGAGCCTGGGCCTGGTACTGGTCAACATCTTCCGCCCCGGCGACGCGCTGCTCGGCCATATGTCCACCGCCGCGTCCAACACGGGCATCGTGGCGTCCAGCCTGTCGCTCAAGGATTTCGTTACCCACCTGGTGCCGGCGTCCATCGTCGACGGCATGGCCAAGAACGAGATCCTGCAGATCGTCGTGTTCTCGCTGTTCTTCGGTTGCGCGGCCGCCGCCATCGGCGACAAGGCCAAGGCCATGATCGAAGCGCTGGACGGCCTGGCGCACATCATGCTCAAGGTGACCGGTTATGTGATGTCGTTTGCACCGATTGCCGTGTTCGCAGCCGTGGCCGGCACCATCGGCAAGAGCGGCCTGGGCGTGCTGTCCACGTACGGCGTGTTCATGGCCGAGTTCTACTTCGGCATCTTCCTGCTGTGGTGCCTGCTGATGTTTGCCGGTTTCCTGTTCCTGAAAAACCGCGTGTTCGGCCTGATGCGCGAGCTGCGCGGCCCGGCGCTGCTGGCCTTCTCCACCGCGTCGAGCGAAGCGGCGTATCCGAAAACCCTGGAAGGCCTCGAGCGTTTCGGCGTGCGCAACCGGATTGCCTCGTTCGTGCTGCCGATCGGCTACTCGTTCAACCTCGACGGTTCGATGATGTACTGCACCTTTGCCACCGTGTTCATCGCCCAGGCCTACGGCATCGAGATGACGCTGGCCGAGCAGATCACCATGATGGGCGTGCTGATGGTCACTTCGAAAGGCATTGCCGGCGTGCCGCGCGCATCGCTGGTGGTGATTGCCGCCACCCTGAGCCAGTTCAACATTCCCGAAGCGGGCCTGCTGCTGCTGCTCGGTATCGACCACTTCCTGGACATGGCGCGTTCGGCCACCAACGTGGTGGGCAACGGCGTGGCCGCTGCGGTCGTGGCCAAGTGGGAGGGCGAGCTGGCCAACCCCGGCGAAGAGGAAATGATCAAGCAAGCTGCGTGATGGCATGCGCGTAAAAAAGCCCGGTCGCTGACCG
>JBEVMD010000410.1:0-4673 GCA_040508835.1 Duganella sp.
ACTTCGCGGCCACGCTCGCCGATCAGGCCCACGACCACCACGTCGGCCACGGTCTGGCGCGTCATCAGGCCCAGCAGCACCGATTTGCCGACGCCGGAACCGGCCATCAGGCCCACGCGCTGGCCTTTGCCCAGCGTCAGCATCGAATTAATCGCGCGCACGCCCACGTCGAGCGGTTCGGTGACCGGCTTTTTCTTGAGGGGATTGATGCGCGGCGGTTGCGATTCCAGCGGAAAATCGCCGCCCAGCTTGCCCAGCCCGTCGATCGGCTCGCCGAGGCCGTTGACCATGCGGCCCAGCCAGGCGCTGCCGATCTGCAAGTTGATCTTGTCGGGCGAGGGCAGCACGCGCGCGCCGGTGGTCAGGCCGATGGCTTTTTTGAAGGGCATCAGGTACGACACCTTGTCGCGGAAACCGACCACCTGGGCGTCGAGCCATTCGCCGCCCACGGTCTCGATCTGGCAGCGCTGTCCTGTGTGCAACGGGCAGCCAACCGCCTCGAGCAGCAAACCGGACGCGCCCACCAGCCGGCCCGTGGGGGTGGCCATGGGAACGCTGCCCAGTTCGAGGTTGCGCAAGGCGTCGGCAATCACCGTTCGATCTCCGAATCGTCATCGTGGTCGCCGCCGTCGGCGGCCTGCAACTGATTATCGACCTGTTCCATGACCGCCGCAAGACGTTGATGGCAGCCGGCATCGACTTCATTATCGCCAGCCTTGATGCGGCATTCGCCCACTTCCAGGCGCGCGTCCGCGATCAGATTCCACTTCTTGGAACGCTTGGGATCGAGCTCGGAAATGCGCTTGAGTTCTTCCGGGTTCAGGAACACGTCGATCTCTTCGCGCGTGGGCGGCATCGACGCCAGCGTCTCTTCCACCAGCGACATCAGCTGCACCGGTTGCAGGGCCAGTTCGGCGCGGATCACCTGGCGCGCCACCTTGGCCACCAGGTCCACGACTTCCTTGCGCTGGGCGGCGCGGTAGTCGGACCGCAGTTTCTTCAGGCTTTTCAGCATGGCGTCCACGGGGCGCGCCATCTGGTCGTACGCGACCAGGGTTTCGTGACGGCCTTCCTCGCGGCCCTGGTCCTGGCCGGCGGTGCGGCCCGCTTCAAAACCGTCTTCCTGGCCGCGCGCGAGACCGATTTCATAACCGTCGCGCTGACCCTGCTCGAAGCCTTCCGTGACCGACGCCGCCCACTGGGCGCCGGCGTCGCCGCCATTGGCGTGGCCACCGTGCGCGGCGCGCTGCTGCGCCATGTTGGTGAACTGCGCCAGCGGCGGAAAACGATAGCTGCGGAACTGCTTCATTCGACGACCTGCTCGGCAAACAGCTGGATTTCCACTTCGCCGTTGTCGGCCAGGGCCTTGACGGTGTTCATGATTTCCTGGCGCGTCTGCTCGATGCGCGACATCGGCATCGGGCCGGCGCGGCGCATCATGTCCTCGAATGCCTGGGCCTGGCGTTTCGGCATGGTTTTCAGGATGGCGTCGCGGATCGACACTTCGGCGCCCTTGAGTGCAATCGCCCACTGCTCGAGCGGCACTTCCTCGATGATGCGGGTGAGGGCGTTTTCGGACTGGTTGGCCAGGATCAGGAAGTCGTACATCGACAGTTCGATCTTCGACACCACGTCCGGATCGTGGGCGCGCAAGAGCTCGACCATCTGGGCGCGGTTGCCCGGCAGGCGGTTGAGGATCTCGGCGGTCTGGCGGATGCCTTCCACGCTGGTGCTCTGCAGGTCGAACGAGCTCAGGCATCGCACCACCAGTTCATCGAGTTCCTGCAGCAGGTCGCGGTCTATCTCGTCCAGGCGCGCCAGGTTCAGCAGCACCAGGTCGCGGCCTTCTTCGGGCAGGGCGTCGATGATCTGGCCGGCCAGCGCGGGCGGCAGGAAGGCCAGGAATACGGCCTGCATCTGCACGTGCTCGTTGGAGATGTATTCGGCCAGCCACTTGGGCGACGCCCACTGCAGGCGCGCCATCTTCGGGCGCAATTCGTCGCCGTAGATATTGTTCAGTACCGTGTTAGCCAGGTCCGAGCCCAGCGCCAGGTCCAGCGAGCGTTTCAGGTAGCTGCGCGACGCGCCGTGCACGCCCGACTGCTGGCGGTAGTCGTCGAAGAACGTCTGCATCGCGGTTTTTACGGACTCGACCTTGATGCCGCTCATGCGCGACATGACCTGCGTCACTTCGATCAACTCCTCGCGCGACAGACAGCGCAGCACGTTGGCGGCCGGCTCCTCGCCTATGCTCAGCAGCACGATGGCAGCCTGCTCCACCGGGGTGAGCTTGGCCGGGGCGGCGTACTCGCCGTCGTCGTTATCCTGGTAATTATTGATTTCGGCCATTTTTCTGCATCCATTGTTTGACGACTTCGGCGACGCGTTCGGGTTCTTTCTCGGCCAGCACTTTCAGGTGGTCGACCATGACATCCACGGCCGAGCCCGGAGGCGGCAGGTCGTAATTTTCCAGCAGCGGCACCATGGTGGCCGGCTGGCCCGGCACGCCGGCGGCGCCCGGCAGGGCCGGCGCACCGGCGGCGCCCGGCAAGCCTGGCGCGGCAGCGCCGGGCAGGGCGGCAACCGGGTTGCCGTTGGCATCCTTGGCGTCGCGGGCGGCCGCCACGGCAGCCGCTTCGGCAGCGCGGCGTTCGGCGGCAGTGCGGGCCTGGTCGGCGGCATCGGGGGCAAAGCGCGTGGTGACCAGGCGCATCAAAGGACGCAGGAACAGCAAGTAGCCGAGCAGGAAGCCCACGCCGTAGATCACGTACGAGCTGATGTCGACCACGTTGTCGCGTTCCTGCCACCACGGCACGACGGCGGCCTTGGGCGGGAAGTTCATGGCGGAGACCACCAATTGGTCGCCCCGTTCGGCATTGATGCCCAGGCCGTTGCGCAGGATCTTGTCGATGTTGGCGATTTCGACAGGGGTCCAGCCGGTGGCCGGCTTCGGTGCGGCCGCTTGCGCCAGCACCACGGCCACGCTCAGTTTTTCCAGGCGACCACGGCTGCGCTTGGTCTGGGTGATGCTGCGATCATAGGCGTACTGGCGCGTGGTGGCGTTCTTGCGCGCCGTGCCGTCGTTCGGATTGGTGGTGTCGGTGGCGGGCTTGGCAGCGTCGGCCGGATTGGCGGGCGCCGGCGGCGGCCGGTTGGACAGGGTGCCGGGCACGCCCATCACCATGCGGTTGCGGTCCTGCTCTTCGCGCATCGCTTCGCTGGTCACTTTCGGATCGGCGCCGTATTTCTCGACCGTTTCCTCGACCTTGTCGTTGTCGACGGTCGCCATCACCGACAGGCGGAAATTGTCGTCGCCGATGACCGGGCCCAGCAGGCCTTGCACGTTGCGCGTGACGTCATCCTGGTAGCGCTTGGCCGCGTCGGACCCGCCGGCGCTGCCGTCGAAACCGTCGGCCAGGTCGATGTGGGACGACAGCAGGTTGCCGGCCTGGTCCACCAGGCTCACCCGTTGCGGCGTCATGCTGGCCACGCTGCCCGACACCATATTGACCACGGCGGCAATCGCTTCCGGCGCCAGCGTGCGGCCCGGCTTGAGCGCGACCACGACCGACGCCGACGATTTTTCACCGTCGGACGAGACGAACGACGACGACTTGGCAATCGACAGGTGCACGCGCGCATGGGCAATCGCGTCCAGCGTCATGATCGACTGCGCCAGCTCGCCTTCGAGGCCGCGCCGGAAGCGCACGTCCTGCACGAACTGCGATACGCCCAGCGGATCGTTCTTGTCCATCAGTTCCAGGCCGGCCGGCAGCTGCGCGGTCACGCCCTTGGCGGCCAGCAGCATGCGCACCTTGCCCAGCATGTCGGCCGGCACCATCACCTGGCCGCTTTCCGGATGCACGCGGTACGGGATGCGCTCGGTGTCGAGCACATTCATCATGTCGGGCGCCGAGACTTTTTCGCGGGCGCCGAACACCGGCTTGTAGTCGGCCTGGTCTTTCCACAGCAGCATCAGCACCAGCGCCGTGACGCCAATGGCCAGCAGCAGCAGCGGGTACAGGTTCTTGAGCAGGTTGGGCGGCAGCGACATCGCGGCCGGGCTGGCGCGCCAGCGGCCGAAGGCGGTCTTGAGGGTGTTGATCACGGGTGGACTTTCGCGGTGCGGGTCATGGTCGACAAAGGGTTACAGCGGCAGTTTGATCAGTTCGTCGACGGCGCCCATTACTTTGTTGCGCACTTGCATCAGCATCGAGAACGACAGGCTCGCTTCCTGGCTGGACAGCATGGCGCCGACCAGGTCGTCGCTCTTGCCCGATTCGACATCGGCCATTTTTTGGCCGGCATCGACGTCGCCCTGGTTGACCTTGCCGACCGTGTCCTGCATGGTCTGGGCAAACGAAAACGCCTGGTTGTGCGTGGCCGGGCCGAACTGGGCGGCGGCAGTCACGGCGGTCTCGGACAGCGACTGCGCCGCATTGGTCAGCGAGGCCAGGTCCGCCTGGATCATGCTTGCAATTCCATTACTCATCTTGCTACCTCCGGTTACCAGGTTGGTGTCCTAACATATCCAGATTGCCATCACCCAGCAAGCGCTGCGTGATGTATCGGACGACGTGCCGGACTCTTACATCATTATTCGTGCTGCACACCCGGGTTGCATGTCACAGTCTTGTCAGAAATGCGGGCCCTGCCTGTCGGCCGAACCCGGG
>JBEVMD010000427.1:0-3554 GCA_040508835.1 Duganella sp.
AGCGTGGCGCTGGTCAGCCGCTCCGGCCTCGATCTGTCGCGCTTTGGCATCCGCTATTCGCATGCGGCGCTGGCGTGGCGGTCGGACGCTGGCGTGTGGGCCGCGCGCCAGCTGTATTACGCGTGCGACGAACGCCGTCCGCGCATCTTCGACCAGGGCCTGGCCGGTTTCGCCATGGGCGCCGACAATCCTGCTCTCGGTTACCTGAGCATCGTACGCCTGCCGCCCGAGGCGGTGCTGGCGCTGCGTCCTGCGCTGCTGGACCTGCCCCGCGTGCAGCACCTGCTGGGCGCGCAGTACAGTGCCAACGCGTATGCGTTCAGCACGCGCTACCAGAACTGCAACCAGTGGGTGATGGAGATGCTGGCCGCCGGCTGGGGCGACCTGCCCGACGGCGACGACCTGCGCGCGCAGGCGCAGGCGTGGCTGCGCGCTGCGCACTATGCGCCGGCGCCGGTCGAGGTAAACAGCTGGTGGACGATGCAGGCCGCGCACTTCGTGCCGCTGCTGCACCTGGACGATCATCCGGACGAGGACCGCGCGGCGCGCGCGCTGCATATCAGCCTGCCGACGACGGTGGAGGACTTCGTGCGGGCCCGCTTTCCCGCCAGCCGCCGCGTGGAGCTGTGCCACGACGGCAGCCGGGTCGTCATCCGGCACGGCTGGACGCCGATTGCCGACGGCTGCGTGCCAGATGCGCAGCAGGGCGACCGCGTGATCTCCCTGCTGGACTGACCTGGCGCCGACTCAGATTTCCGAAACCACCTGGTCGAGCGGACGGCGTACTTTTTTCAGGCCGGCCAGCCAGTCGCCTTCCGCTTCGCGGTAGCCCAGGGGCAGGATCACGACGCTTTTGAGTTTGCGCTCGGACAGCGACAGGATCTCGTCCACGGCGGCCGGATCGAATCCTTCCATCGGCGTGCTGTCCACGCCTTCGAAGGCGGCAGCAACCATGGCCACGCCCAGCGCGATGTACGCCTGGCGCGCGGCAGCTTCCGCATTGGCGGCGTCGCCGCGGGCGGCCACGATGCCCTTGAGCTGCTTGCGATAGGCTTCCCAGCCTTCGTTGACGAAGCCGCGCTGCGCGTTGGTCATGTCGAACATCATGTCGATGCGTGCTTCGGTGATGTTGTCCCAGGCGGCAAACACCAGCAGGTGCGACGCTTCGGTCACGCCGGACTGGTTCCACGCTACTGCGCGGATCTTGTCGCGCAGCTCGGGATTTTTGACGACCAGCACTTCGAACGGCTGCAGGCCGGAGGACGTGGGCGCCAGGCGGATCGCTTCCAGGATGCGGTCGAGCTTATCCTGTTCCAGGGCTTTGGCGGGATTGTATTTCTTGGTGGCGTAGCGCCAGTTCAGTTTGTCGATCAGGTCGGACATGCGGACTCCAGGTTGTCAGTAAATTCATCCAGGCTCGGTTGCTGGATGGGTTCGTATACTAAGACAACTTGGCAATCCACGTGCAGCGCGGCCCTGGCCGCGCAAAGATCAGGCGAACGTCTTGCCCTGCAGGGGAAAACTTTTCAGGAATTCCGCAGCAGGCAGGCGCTTGCCGCCCGGCTTTTGCAGCACGGTCAGGCGCAGCGCACCGCTGCCGCAGGCAACCACGATGCCGGTGGAGTCGGCTGCCAGCACCTGGCCAGCCTGCCCCTGGCCGTCGGCCGGTTCCGCCGACCACAGCTTGACGACCACGCCGTCGACGGCGCCATGCGCACCGGGAAACGGGTTGAACGCGCGGATCTTGCGGTCGAGCTCCACGGCGGACTGGTTAAAATCAAGCGCCGCTTCTTCCTTACTGATCTTGGCGGCGTAGTTCACGCCTTCCTCGGGTTGCACCACGGCTTCCAGCTGGCAGTGTTTCATCTTGTGCAGCGCTTCGACGATCATCTTGCCGCCCAGGGCGGCCAGCTTGTCGTGCACCATGCCGGTGGTATCGTGCGGGCCGATGGCAATGCGCTCGGTCAGCAGCATCGGGCCCGTGTCGAGGCCTTCTTCCATTTCCATGATGGTGATGCCGGTTGCCACGTCGCCCGCTTCGATGGCGCGGTGGATCGGGGCGGCGCCGCGCCAGCGCGGCAGCAGCGAACCGTGGATGTTCAGGCACGGCTTGATGTCGAGCGTGCTGCGCGGCAGAATCAGGCCGTAGGCGGCCACCACCATCACGTCATACGGCGTGGACAGCAGGCGCGCATGGGCGGCCAGCGCCTGTTCGGCGCGTTCCGGGTCACGGCTGTCGGTGCGCAGCGACAGCGGCTGCAGCACTTCCATGCCGTGCGCCACTGCGTACTGCTTGACGGCGGACGGCTGCAACTGCATGCCGCGCCCGGCAGGGCGGTCGGGCTGGGTGAGGACCAGCGGAATCTCGAAGCCGGCCTCGTGCAACGCTTGCAGGGCAACGGCGGCAAACTCCGGCGTGCCGGCAAAGACGATCTTCATGCGAGTCCCTCCCGATTCAGTAGCGACGGCCCTGGGCGCGCAGCGCCGCTTCGCGTTCCATGCCGCGTTCTTCCTTCTGCAGCTTGGCCTTGATGCGGTTGCGCTTGAGCGGCGACAGGTATTCCACGAACACCTTGCCCTTCAAATGGTCCATTTCGTGCTGGATGCACACGGCCAGCAGGCCGTCGGCGTCCACTTCGAACGGCTGGCCCTTGACGTCGAACGCGCGCACCTTGACCCTGGAAGGACGCTCGACGCCGTCGTAGATGCCGGGCACCGACAGGCAGCCTTCGTCGTAGACCTGCTTGTCGTCGCTGGCCCACACGATTTCCGGATTGATGTAGGCCACCAGCGCGTTCTTTTCTTCGGTGATGTCGATCACGACCACTTCTTCATGGACGTCCACCTGCGACGCGGCCAGGCCGACGCCGGGCGCGTCGTACATGGTTTCCGCCATGTCGGCCACCAGCTTTTCCAGGCGTTCGTCAAATACCGTGACAGGCTTGGCAACCTTGTGCAGGCGTGGATCGGGGTAACGCAGAATATTCAGGATGGCCATGGCGATGAAATTTTTAATTAGTACGGGAAACGCACAATCACGCCGGGTGGCGGGGCGGTTTCGCTTGCTGTTTCAGGGGTTTGTCGGCAGAATTTGATTCAATACAGGCAACGCTTGCTGCTGGCGCGACGCATTTATCGGCACTCACGAGTGCAACGAGAAGCGCATTGATTGGACCTTTAATGAAAAATTTTAGCACAGTCGGCACTTTCCTAGCGGCGGCCACGCTATTTTGCGCCACTGCGCCCGCCAGGGCCGCACCTGTCGACTGCCAGTTCCGCGCCGACGCCCCGGACCGCCACGCGGTGGTGCGTGGCGATACCCTGTGGGATATATCCGGAAAATTCCTACAGCAACCTTGGTGCTGGCCCACCGTGTGGGGCATGAACCGCGACGACATCGCCAATCCGCACTGGATCTATCCGGGCCAGGTGATCTGGTTCGACCGCGCCGCCGGGCGCCTGCGCCTCGACGACGGCGCCGGCGCCGGCAATGCCATGCCGGCGCTGGCCACCGAGCGGCGCTCGCCCGCCATCCGCAGCGCGGCCATGGGCAG
>JBEVMD010000446.1:0-4563 GCA_040508835.1 Duganella sp.
GCGCTGTCGCACGGCGGGCTCGATGCGGCACCGTATTCGCCCACGATGGAAAACGCCAATTACTACCTGGCGCAGGTGCCGGGCGTGGACGCGATGCTGATCGGCCACGCGCACCTGCCGTTCCCGCTGGCCAGCGGCACGGCCGCGCAATTCAACCTGCCGGGCGTGGACAAGGTCAAGGGCACCGTGCACGGCGTGCCGGCCGTGATGGCCAACCTGTGGGGCAAGCACCTGGGCGTGATCGCGCTGCACCTGCACTACGACGGCCGGCGCTGGGTGGTGGACAAGACCCGCACCACGGTGGAAGCGCGCGGCACGCAAAACCCCGACCGCAGCTACGTGGACGCCGATCCCGCCGTGGGCCGGCTGGTGGCGGCCGAGCACCAGGCCACCATCGGGTACGTGCAAACGCCGGTGGGCACCAGCGACTTCCGCATGTCCACGTATTTTGCCGACGTGGGCGACGTCAGCGCCATCGAGCTGGTGAACCAGGCGCAGACCGACTACGTGCGCCGTTTCGTCAAGGACAACCTGCCGCAGTATGCGGATTTGCCGGTGCTGTCGATGGCGTCGCCGTTCAAGGCCGGCAGCGCCGGCGTGGGCGACTACACGGACGTCAGGGCGGGCGCGCTGGCGCTCAACAACGCCGCCGACCTGTACCTGTATCCGAACGAGCTGCACGCCGTCAAACTCGATGGCGCGGGTCTCAAGGCCTGGCTGGAAAAATCGGCCGAGCGCTTCAACCGCATCGACCCCGCCAGCACCGCGCCGCAGGAACTGGTCAACACCGGCGTGGCCGGCTATAACTTCGACCTGCTCACCAGCGCGGACGTGCGCTACCGGATCGACGTCACGCAGCCGGTGGGGCAGCGCATCGTCGCGCTGCAGTACCGGGACAAGCCGATCGCGCCTGGCCAGCAATTCCTGGTCGCCACCAATAACTACCGCGCCAGCGGCGGCGGCAATTTTCCTGGCCTCGACGGCAGCAAGACCGTGATTGCCGCGCCGGACAGCAGCCGCGATGTGCTGATCGCGTACATCCGTAAAACCAGGACCCTCACCCGCGCCGCCAACGGGGCCACGCGCAGCTGGCGGTTCGCGCCCGTGAAAACCAGCGGTCCGGTGGTATTCCATGCCGCGCCCGGCATGATCGGGCTGGCGCGCGAGGCGGGTTTGACGGCCGTGACGGAACTGCGGCCGGACGACGGCGGCGGCAAGGGCTTTGCGCTGTACGCGGTGGATTTGTCCAAATGAGCGTGACGTCCCTGCGCGTGCTGGCTGCGGCGCTGACGGCAATGCTGCTGGCCAGCGCCGTCCCGGTGTGCGCAGCGCCCGGCACGGTCGACGAGGCGCGCCTGTATCTCATGGGCGGAAAAGGCGTGCGCGCCGATCCCTCCAAGGCCTTTACCCTGTTCAGCAAGGCCGCCAGGGAGGGCGACGCCATGGCCGCCTACTACCTGGGCATGATGTACCGGAACGGCATGGCGGTCGGGCGCGACGCGGCGGAAGCGGCGCGCTGGCTGCAGACGGCCGTCAACCACCAGGTGCCGGCCGCCATGTTCGCGCTGGCCAATCTGTACCTGAGCGGCGACGGCGTGGAGCGCGACGAACTGGCTGCGCGCCACCTGATCGAAAAGGCGGCCGATCTCGATTATCCAGACGCCGTCATGGCCATGGCCATCGGTCTGCGCGACGGCTCGATGGGCTTCGAGCGCAACGAGGCGTTGGCCGAAACCCAGCTGCGCCTGGCCAACCGCGCCATCCGCCAGCGCAAGCCGGGCATGTGACATCCAACACGAAAGACAAGGAGGCTTCCATGAAGCTGGTAACTTTTTCTTCCGGCGCCACCGTGCCGGCGCTGGGGCAGGGCACCTGGAACATGGGCGAGGACCCGGCCCGCAAGGCCGACGAGGTGCGCGCCTTGCAGCTGGGGCTCGACCTGGGCATGACGCTGATCGATACGGCGGAAATGTATGGCGAGGGCGGCGCCGAGGACGTGGTGGGCGCGGCGCTTGCCGGGCGGCGCGACGACGCGTACCTGGTCAGCAAGGTGTATCCGCATAACGCCAGCTACGACGGCGTGCAGGCCGCGTGCGAGCGCAGCTTGCGGCGCCTGCAGACGGACTGCCTGGACCTGTACCTGCTGCACTGGCAGGGCCACCACCCGCTGGCCGAGACCTTCGACGGCTTCGAGGCGCTCAAAAAAGCGGGCAAGATTCGCGACTATGGCGTCAGCAACCTCGATCTGGAAAGCCTGGAGGACGCCGCGCAATACGGCGCCATGGCCACCGACCAGGTGCTGTACAACCTGCTCAAGCGCGGCGTCGAATTCGACCTGCTGCCGTGGTGCCGCGCGCGCAACATGCCGGTGATGGCCTATTCGCCGCTGGAAAACAGCGGCCGGGATCAGGCTGCGCTGCTGGGCAACCCCGGCCTGCGCGCCGTTGCCGACGCCCATGGCGCCACGCCCGCGCAGATCGCGCTGGCCTGGGTGCTGCACCAGGACGGCGTGATCGCCATTCCCAAGGCCGTCGATCCGGTACACCTGCGCGCCAACCGCGCCGCCGCCGATATCGTGCTCTCGGCCGACGATCTGGCCGCGCTGGACCGCGCCTTCCCGCCGCCGCGCCGCCGTCGCGCGCTCGATATGCGTTAACCGGGACTCACTCCACCGACATCATGTTCAAACGACTCAAACAACTGCTTTCGCCCCACGCTCCTCAAGCGCTGCAATCGCCGCAATCGCCATCGGCCCACGGCAACCACATCCTGCTCAACGCCTACTGCACCGTGGCCGACCTGCCGCCGCTCGATTTTCCGCACGTGGAGAACGGCCGCCGCAGCCTGGCCGATCCCGCGCTGGGGCCGCACCTCAATGGCTTCATGCACCACGTGGCCGATGGCGGCAAGGGGCAGATGACGCGCGTGCGCTACCACGTTATCCGCCACGTCCAGCGCGTGCGGCAGCACGTGTGCGTGTCGGTCGACCCGGCGCAGCTGGACGCCCTGTACGGCTGGGCGCAGGCGGCCAACGCGCTCCTGTTCACGGAAACCGGCAGCGTGCTCGATCCGCAGGGACGCGTGCTGCTGGGCGCCGATGGCGCCGAAGCAGACCATCTGGCTGCGATGCCGTATCCGGCCCAGGCGTGGGAGCGCAAGGCGCGCACCGACGAGGCGCTGGCCGCGCGCCAGATCCATGCGCCGGCCGACCTGCCGCCCGTGGTGTCGGAGCCGGAGCTGCGCCTGCGCGCGCCGGAGGACATCTTGCGGCGCATGCTGGCGCTGTTCGTGGTGGCGATCCGCGCCGAGTCGCTGGGCAGCGCGCACCCGATCGCCGTGGACGACTTGCGCAAGCGCTTCCCGCCAGCTTTTGCCGGACTGACTGACGCCGAGCGCGAGTTCCTGGCCAAGGACGCGCCCACCGGGCAGGAAATCACCCAGTTCCTGTGGCGCTACGAGGCGATCCTGGTGCTGCAATGGGCGCTCGGGCTGCAGGACGCACTGCCGTTCCCCGATGCGATCTGCGACGTGGCGGCCATTTCCAGCACCGTGATCGAGCGCGGCACCGAGGGTCTGCGCAAGCAGCCCGTAGCCCGTGCGGCCGGCGATGTGCTCGATGCGCTCGACCTGCACTACCGCCTGCACTGGGCGTCGCGCCAGGCGCTGTTGAAGAAGACCCCCGTGCCGGCCAGGCTCAACGACAGCGTGCTGCAGGAGCGCCACCATGCGCTGAACTGGCTGGTGCGCTTCGAGGACCGCGACTGGGACGAGGTGGATACGCCCACTTAACTTGCTTGAACTTGCTTGTGTACGCTGCCGAACGGACGTAACTATTTGCCCAGAGTATATTTGAATCATCTTGGAGCAACTTGAAGGAGTGTATATGAACAAGAAACTCATCCTCGGCGCAGTATTGACGACCCTGGTCGCCACGCTGGGCACCGCTACCGCACAAAACCGCGGCCCGGACCATCACGACAATGACCGCGGCCGCTCGGAAAAACACGACGATCGCCGCGATGACCGTAATGGTCCCGACCGCCGCAACGACCGCGTCGACTACCGTCACGACGACCGCGGTCCCAACCGTGGCGCCGGTCCGCGCCACGACCTGCACAAAGGTCACCGCCTGCCGCCGGAATACCGCAGCAAGCAGTACGTGGTGGACAACTGGCGCGGCCACCGCCTGAGCGCGCCTCCGCGCGGCTACCACTGGGTGCAGACCGGCGCCGATTACGTGCTGGTCGGAATCGCCACCGGCGTGATCGCGTCGATGATTCTGGCGAACTGATCCACCAACCTGTCAGTTTTCACGAAGGGCCGCCATGCGGCCCTTTTTTACGTGCGCTAACGTCCGCCAATGTCCGCTAATGTCCGCTCATCGTCCGCTCAACGTCCGCTCAACGTCCGCACGGCGCGCACGGGCGGCCGATGGCGGCGGCAATCGCCTGCCGCATCTCTTGCGCGTGGCGGCGCGCATCCTCGGTGTCAGGCGGCGCAGCGGCGTCGGCGCCAGCGCGTTGGACCAGTTCCTCAAGCGCCTGCTGCAGGTACGCTTCCTCG
>JBEVMD010000472.1:0-5439 GCA_040508835.1 Duganella sp.
GGTGCGGATGACGGCCACACCGTCGCGGACTTATTCCTGCGGCGTGGTTTCCTTGAACTTGCCGTAACCCATCAGCTTTTCGTGGCGGGCTTCGATCAGGTCCTTGGTTTTCACGCCCTGGAACTGGCGCAGCGAGTCGGCCAGGGCGCGCTTGAGCATGGTGGCCATGGCTTTCGGATCGCGGTGGGCGCCGCCCAGCGGTTCGTTGACGATCTTGTCGATCAGGCCGATGGCTTTGAGGCGGTGCGCCGTCAGGCCCAGCGCTTCGGCAGCGTCGGCCGCGCGTTCCGAGGTTTTCCACAGGATCGACGCGCAACCTTCGGGCGAGATCACCGAATAGGTCGAGTATTGCAGCATCAGCACCGAGTCGCCCACGGCAATGGCCAGCGCGCCGCCGGAGCCGCCTTCGCCGATGATGGTGGCAATCAGCGGCACTTTCAGTTCGGCCATCACGTACAGGTTGTGGCCGATGGCTTCGGACTGGCCGCGCTCTTCGGCGTCGATGCCGGGGAAGGCGCCCGGGGTGTCAACGAACGTGAAGACGGGGATGCCGAATTTTTCCGCCAGCTTCATCAGGCGCATGGCCTTGCGATAGCCTTCCGGTTTTGGCATGCCGAAGTTGCGCATCGCGCGCTCCTTGGTGTCGCGCCCCTTCTGGTGGCCGATCACCATGCACGACTGGCCGTTGAAGCGGGCCAGGCCACCGACGATCGACTGGTCGTCCGCATAGGTGCGGTCGCCGTGCAGTTCGTGGAAGTCGGTGAAGATTTCGTTCACATAGTCCATGGTGTACGGACGCTGCGGGTGGCGCGCGATCAGCGCCACTTGCCAGGGGGTCAGCTTGGCGTAGATGTCTTTGGTCAGTTGCTGGCTCTTTTTGGCCAGCCGGTCGATCTCCTCCGAGATGTCGACGGCCGAATCGTCCTGAACGAAGCGCAGCTCTTCGATTTTGCTATCGAGCTCGGCAATCGGTTGCTCAAAATTGAGGAAAGTCGTTTTGGTCATTGTACCTCCGGGATTATTCTTGGCTGCGCGCCACAGGTGATCCCTGGGCCGCCTGACGACAGGGCACAAAAAGGCCTCGCGCAGCGATTAGAGTGCTTATTCTACAGGAACCGGGTCCAAACTTCGCCATAAGTACCACGTGGCCACGGTGCGCCACGGTTCCCAGTTGGCCGACACTTCGCGCGCGTCGCTGCGCGACACCGGCTCGCCGGAAAAATAGTTCTGGCTGATACCCTGGATCAAGCCCGGGTCGTCCAGCGGCAGAACATTGGGACGAAGCAAATTAAATATCAAAAACATCTCGGCTGTCCAGCGGCCGATGCCACGAATTTGCACCAGCTCGGCAATCACCGCCTCGTCTTCCATCTGGCCCCACTGGGCGCTGTGGACGCGCTTGTTCTTGAAGTGGTCGGCCAGGTCGAGGATGTATTCGGTCTTGCGCTTGGACAGGCCGCAGGCCGACAGTTGTTCGGCGCCGGCCTTGATCACCTGGGCCGGGGTGCACTTGGGGCAGGCGATCAGCAGCTTGCGCCAGGCAGCGTCCGCCACCTTGGGCGTGACCTGCTGACCGACGATGGAGCGCGCCAGCGTGGTGAACGGATCGTCGTGGCCGATCAGGTGCAAGTCGCCAAACTGGGGAATGAGCTTTTTCATGATGCGGTCGCGCTTCATCAGCTCGGCCTTGGCTTCTTCCCAGTACGGCGGCACGGCCGATAGCGGACCGGCCGCATCGGGCGCGGCGGCCCCGTTTTCCTTGGCTCCCCCTTTGGTGACCATCATGCGCGGCGCCAGTTGGTCGTGCCGTCAGGCTTGTCTTCGAGAATGATGCCGGCCGCCAGCAGGTCGGCGCGGATCTGGTCCGACTCGGCAAAGTTGCGCGCCTTCTTGGCCGCCGCGCGGCGGGCAATCTGCTCGGCAATGGCGGCGTCGCCGGCCGTATCGGTCTCGCCGACGGCCGCCTGCAGGAACTGCTGGGGCGTACGGCCCAGCAGGCCGATCACGTCCGCCAGGCCCTTGAGCTGGCGTACCAGCGCCGGCGACTGCGACTTGTTGACTTCGGTGGCCAGGTCGAACAGCACGGCAATCGCCACCGGCGTATTGAAATCGTCGTCCATCGCCTGCGCGAAACGCACGGCATGGGCCTCGGTCCAGTCGAGCTTTTCGCCATCGCCTGCCGCGCCGTCGAGCGCCGTGTACAGGCGCGTGAGCGCGACGCGGGCGTCGTCCAGGTGGGCGTCCGAGTAGTTGAGCGGGCTGCGGTAGTGGGCGCGCATGATGAAGAAGCGGATCACTTCGGCATCGAATTTTTTCAGCACATCGCGGATGGTGAAGAAGTTGCCCAGCGACTTGGACATCTTTTCGTTATCGACGCGGACAAAGCCGTTGTGCACCCAGTAATTGACCATCTTGCGGCCGAACGCGCCTTCGGACTGGGCGATCTCGTTTTCGTGGTGCGGGAACTGCAAGTCCGCGCCGCCGCCGTGGATATCGAAATGTTCGCCCAGCAGCGCCGAGCACATGGCCGAGCACTCGATGTGCCAGCCCGGACGGCCCTTGCCCCACTTGGAATCCCATTTCACTTCCTCGGGTTCCGATTCTTTCGATGCTTTCCACAGCACGAAGTCGAGCGGGTCGCGCTTGCCGGTGTTCACATCCACGCGCTCGCCGGCGCGCAGGTCGTCGAGCGACTTGCCGGACAGGCGGCCATATTCGGGGAAATTGCGCACGGCGTAGTTGACGTCGCCGTCCGTGCCCTGGTACGCCAGGTCTTTCCGTTCCAGCTGCTCGATCAGCGCCAACATCTGCGGCACGTACTCGGTGGCGCGCGGCACCAGCGTGGGCGGCAGGATGCCCAGCGCGCCCGTGTCCTCGTCCATGTAGCGGGTAAAGCGGCCCGTCAGCTGCGAGATGGTCTCGCCGTTTTCCACGGCGCGGCGGATGATTTTATCGTCGATATCGGTGATGTTGCGCGCGTACGTGACGTCGTAACCGGACGCCAGCAGCCAGCGGTACATCACGTCGAACGCCATCATCATGCGGGCGTGGCCGATGTGGCAGTAGTCATAAATGGTCATGCCGCAGACATACATGCGGACTTTGCCAGCCTCGATGGGAACGAATGTCTGCTTGTCACGCGCCAGCGTGTTGTAAATCTTTAAATTGCTCATCGGACTCTTGCGTATTCTTTTCTGGAGGCCCCGGGCAATACGAAAGCCGGGCGCGCACCGCGAGGGCGCACCTGGATTTGCTTTGCCTTGGAAAACTGCCGGGCTTCGGTCGTGTTATTGTTTCCACCTGCCTGCAGGTAGAATGACAGGGTTTTGGACAAGTATAGCATTGATAAAAACCGCATAGTCCCGATCTGACTGTGGATTTGGGCAACATTGCGCGGATCGACAGCTTTCCAACACCAATCATCCCGAACAATACTCAAAACAAAGGACGACACGATGCAACACTCCCAGCCTACGCTATTCGGCCGCCTGAGCACCCTGCTGGCCGGTCTGGTCTTTTCCGGCGCGGCCATGGCAGCCCCGGCCGAGCCGGCAGCCCACCCGCAAGTGGAAATCAAGACCACGGCCGGCGACATCATCGTCGAGCTGGACCATGAAAAGGCGCCCAAATCGGTCGACAATTTCCTGGCCTACGTGAAATCGGGCTTTTACAAGGGCACCATCTTCCACCGCGTGATCGACGGCTTCATGATCCAGGGCGGCGGCTACGATGAAAAACTCAAGGCCAAGCCCACCAAAAAACCGGTTCCCAGCGAATCGCAGAACGGCTTGACCAACGACGTGTACACGATTGCCATGGCCCGCATGGGCGATCCGAATTCCGCCACCTCGCAGTTTTTCATCAACGTGGCCAATAACGAAGGCCTCAATTATCCGGGCCGCGACGGTTTCGGTTATACCGTATTCGGCAAGGTAATCCAGGGCCAGGAAACGGTGGACAAGATCAAGGGCGTGCTGGTGGACGATAAAGGCATCTTCCAGAATATCCCGGTCACGCCCATCACCGTCAAGTCGGCAACGATTTTGAAAACCCCGATCCAGCCAAAACTGTAAAATAGCGCCCAGTTGCTCGTTGCGAGCCACCTCCGTCCAATTTATAAAGGAAAAGAACATGACCAAAGTAATCATTACCACCAACAAGGGCAAGATCACCGCCGAGCTGAACGATGCAGCCGCACCGAAGTCCGTGGAAAACTTCCTGGCTTATATGAACGCCGGCCACTACAACAACACCATCTTCCACCGCGTGATCGACGGCTTCATGATCCAGGGCGGCGGTTTCGAGCCAGGCATGAAACAAAAGCCGGCGGACAACACCGTGGAAAACGAAGCCAAGAACGGCCTGAAAAACGAGCCGTACACGCTGGCCATGGCCCGCACCTCGGCGCCGCACTCGGCATCGGCCCAGTTCTTCATCAACATCAAGAACAACTCGTTCCTTGACTACCCGGGCCAGGACGGCTGGGGTTACGCCGTGTTCGGTAAAGTCGTGGAAGGCACCGAAGTCGTGGACGAAATCCGCAAAGTCAAAACCACGCGCAGCGGCATGTTTGCCGATGTGCCGGCGGAAGACGTGATCATCGAAAGCGTCGAACTGGCTGCCTGATCTACATGAATCATCCTCTGACCGGCGCGCGCGCGTCCCACGCCTGCGCGCTGTTCATTTCGGATCTGCACCTGCAGGCCGCGCAGCCCGCCATCACGGCAGCGTTCCTCGATTTCCTGGAACGTCATGCGCGGCACGCGCCGCAACTGTATCTGCTGGGCGACCTGTTCGAATACTGGGTGGGCGACGACGACCGCGACGACGCCTTCAACCGGCAGATCGTGGCGGCGCTGCGCAGCGTGAGCGATGCGGGCACGGCCATCTACTGGATGGGCGGCAACCGCGACTTCCTGGTCAGCGACGATTTTGCCGCTGCCGCCGGCCTGACCCTGCTGCCGGAAATCCATGTGACGGAAATCGCCGGCCAGCGCCTGGTGCTCGTGCATGGCGACGCCCAGTGCACGGAAGACGTCAAGTACATGCAGTTCCGCGCCATGGTGCGCCAGCCTGCGTACCAGCAGCAGTTTCTCGCCATGCCGCTACCGCAGCGCAAGGCCATTATTGCGGGCATGCGCGACAGCAGCCGCATGGACCAGGGCGGCAAAAGCGACGAGATCATGGATGTCACGCCGCAGGCGATTGCCGACCTGTTCGCGCAGACCGGCACCCGCATCATGATTCACGGCCACACCCACCGCCCTGCCCTGCACACGGTAGGCGATACGCGCCGCTACGTGCTGCCCGACTGGGAGCCCGAGGCGACGCCGCCGCGCGGCGGCTGGATCGCCATCGATGGCGACGGCAACATCACGCGCCATGCGCTCGACGGCAGCGTGATTGGTGGCTGACCCCGCACCGCATGGGGTCTGACCC
>JBEVMD010000504.1:0-3396 GCA_040508835.1 Duganella sp.
AAGCTGGCCGCCCGCTTCGCCGTCAAGTACCCGGACGTGCGGCTCGAGGTGACGACAGAGGACCGCCCGGTGGACATGGTGGAAGAAGGCTACGACCTGGTCATCCGCGTCAATCCCGACCCCGACGCCAGCCTGGTGGGACGCATCATCGTGCGCGACCGGCTGGTCGCCGTGGCGCACCCGGACCTGCCACGGCCGGCCGGGGACGCGCCGGCGCCCGCCGTGGTGCGCGGCATGGACGACCGCAGCACGCATTGGAACGTGACCACAGCGGCGGGGCGCACCACGATGGCGGTAACGCCGGTGCTGCGCCTGGCGTCGCACTTCATGGTGCGCGACGCCGTGCGGCTCGGCGTGGGCGCGGCGCGCCTGCCGCTGTCGCTGGCAAGCGATGACCTGGCCGCCGGCCGCCTGGCGGCATGGGGCGACATCGACGGTCCGGAGATCGCGCTGTGGGCGCTCTATCCGTCGCGCCGGCTGCTCAGCGTCCGCGTCTCGGCCTTTCTCGCGCATCTGAAAGACGCGTTTCCCACGGGTGCGCCACACGAGCTGGCGTCGTACATCGACACCCGTTGAGTTTTACTTACATTCATCGACTTCATTGACATTGCCACCCGATCCGCCGTAGATTCTCCGCTGGCCCACAAGGCCGCCCAACCCCAATCAAAGGAACAGCATGCAACGCAGCTTGATGTCGATCGCCGTGATGGCGTCCCTGGCCATTACTTCCAGCCTATCCACCGCAGCGCCGGCTGCCAAACCGGCGCCCGGCCCCACGGGCCGGCAAGTCACCACCCAGCTGCCGCGCAACGCCGTTCCCACGCATTACGCCCTCTCGCTCACGCCGGACGCCGCCAGGAGCACGTTCAGCGCCAGCGTCACCATCGCGCTCACCGTCACCGAGGCCACCGACAGCCTGACCCTGAACGCCGCCGACCTGGCATTTTCCGCCGCCGCCATCAGCAGCGGCGCGGGCCAGGCGCCGCAGGCGGCCGCCAGGATCGACCTCGACGCCGAGCAACAGACCGCCACCTTCCGGTTCGCCCGGCGGCTCAAGCCGGGCAGCTACCAGCTCAAGCTCGATTACACGGGCGCGATCGGCACCCAGGCGGCCGGCCTGTTCTCGCTGGACTACCAGAACGGCGGCGCGGACCAGCGCGCGCTGTACACGCAGTTCGAAAATTCCGAAGCGCGGCGCGTGATCCCGTCGTGGGACGAGCCGTTTTACAAGGCCACGTTCGCGCTGGAAGCCACCATTCCCGCCGGCCAGATGGCCGTGTCGAACATGCCCGTGACGTCCACCACCAAACTGGCCGACGGCCGCGAACTGGTGCGCTTTGCCACGTCGCCCAGGATGTCGACCTATCTGCTGTTCTTCGGCCTGGGCGACTTCGAACGCGCCACCACCACCGAGGGCGGCACCGAGATCGGCGTGGTCACGCAAAAGGGCTCCGTGGGACAGGCGCAGTTCGCGCTGGACTCCTCGCGCGCCGTGCTGCGCGAATATAACGACTACTTCGGCGTCAAGTACCCGCTGCCCAAGCTCGATAACATCGCCGCGCCAGGCCAGAGCCAGTTCTTCAGCGCCATGGAAAACTGGGGCGCCATCTTCACGTTCGAATACGCGATGCTGCTCGATCCGCGCACGGCCACGCAGCGCAACCGCGAGACGGCGTTTGTCACGGCCGCGCACGAAATCGCCCACCAGTGGTTCGGCGACCTGGTGACCATGGCATGGTGGGACGACCTGTGGCTCAACGAAGGCTTCGCGTCGTGGATGGAATCGCGCACCACCGCGCGCCTGCATCCCGAATGGGACTGGGGCCTGCACGCCGTGCACACGCGCGAAGACGCGATCAACCGCGACGCCCTGGCCACCACCCACCCTGTGGTGCAGCGCATCGCCACCGTGGAACAGGCCAGCCAGGCGTTCGACAGCATCACCTACCAGAAGGGCGAGGCGGTGATCCGCATGCTGGAAAACTACGTGGGCGAGGATGCATGGCGCAACGGGGTGCGCAGCTACATCGCCCGGCACGCCCACGGCAACACGGTGTCGGACGATCTGTGGCGCGAAGTGGAAAAAGCGGCGCACAAGCCGGTAACAGCCATCGCCCATGACTTCACCCTGCAGCCGGGCGTGCCGCTGATCCGCGTGGCGGACGCCGTGTGCAAGGACGGCAAGGCCACCATCGCCCTCACCCAGGCCGAATTTTCCAAGGACCAGGACAACAAGCAGCCCTTGCGCTGGCGCGTGCCGGTCATCGCCCAGACCATCGGCGGCGCCACCGTGCGCACCGTTGTCAATGGCGGCAAGGCCGCCATGACGCTGCCCGGCTGCGGCGCGGTGCTGGTCAATGCGGGACAGAGCGGTTACTACCGCACGCTGTACGCGCCCGCCAACTTTGCCGCGCTGGCCGCACGCTTTGCCGGCCTGCCCACCATCGACCAAATGGGCCTGCTGGCCGACAGCTGGGCGCTGGGCATGACCGGCCACATGCCAGCGTCCAGCTACCTGGACCTGGTCAACACCACGCCGGTGGACGCCGCGCCGCAGGTCTGGCAGGACATCGCCAGCGTGCTGGCCGGCCTGCACGCCAGCTACGAAGGCAAGCCGCAGCAGCGCGCGGCGCTGGACCGCTACGCCACGTCGCGCCTGGCGCCGGTGCTGGCCCGCATCGGCTGGACCGCCGCCGACGGCGAAAAAGCGCCGGTGGCCAACCTGCGCGCCGCGCTGATCGACGCGCTGGGCGACATGGGCGACCCGGCCGTGGTTGCGGAAGCGCGCCGCCGCTATGCTGCCGCCAATGGCGTCAATCCGGCCAATGCCGCCACTGCAGCCGATGCGGCCAAGGCAGGCGCGGACAAGGAGGCGATGCCGGTGGCGCTGCGCCGCCCAATTTTGAACGTGATCGCCGCCAATGCGGATGCGGCCACCTGGGATGCGCTGCACGCCCAGGCGCGCGCCGAGCAAACCGCCATGGTCAAGTCGGAGCTGTACAACCTGCTGGGCGCATCGCGCGACGCCGCGCTGGCGCGCCGGGCGCTGGAACTGGCCCTGACCGACGAAGCCGGCGCCACCAACAGCGCGGGCATCATCAGCCACGTGGCCAGCCAGCACCCGGACCTGGCCTTCGACTTCGCCATCGCCCACCGCGAGCAGGTCGAGAAGAAAATCGACGCCACCTCGCGCAGCCGCTACTTCCCGGGCTTGGGCGGACGCTCGGCCGATCCGGCCATGGTCGACAAGCTGCGCGGCTACGCCGACCAGTACCTGGCGGCCGACGCGCGCGGCGACGTCAAGACGGCCATCGCCTCGATCGAATACCGCATCAAGGTGCGCAAGGAACGCCTGCCGCAGATCGATGCCTGGCTGGCCAAGCAAGGCTGACCGGG
>JBEVMD010000510.1:0-3990 GCA_040508835.1 Duganella sp.
CGCGACCCGTGCTCACCACTTAACCACAAGGGCAACAGAAATGAAATTCACGCATTCGATGAGCAAACTGACTGCCGCCGCACTGGGCGCTTTGGCGGTCATGTCCGCCGCGCCGGCCATGGCAGGCACCACGATCGATTTCGAATCGGTCGGATCGAGCATCTACGGCGGCACGGAAGTGTTTCACGAGTCCGAGTACGCGCTGACGGTGATCGACACCCCGGCCGCCGGTCCTGGCGGCACGGGCTTTGCCGGCGCCGTGGGCGATGGCAGTGATGAATATCTGTGCGCGCTAGCCGCATGCCCCACCGGTAACACCAGCCATTACTACCTGGGCGTCAATGACGGCAGCCTCAAGGTCGAACGCGCCGACAGCCGCCTGTTCCAGGTCTCCAGCCTGGACTACGCCTTCCTGGCGCCGTTGAGCGGACTGGCAGCCGGCTCGTACGGCCAGCTGACGCTGGTGGGCGTCAAGGCCGACGGCGTGGCCGTGTCGTACTCCTACGATTTCCCGGTGCTGGACAGCCTCGGCTACTCGCCGTTCGTCAGCCTGTCGCTGGCTGGCACCCTGGGCAACACCTATTTCAGCAGCGTGACCGTCGGTTCGTGCCTGTTCGACGGCAGCGGCGGCTGCATCAGCCCGCTGCCCGGTTCCGAGAACCAGTCGCAATTCGCGCTCGACAACCTGCAAGTGGCCGCCATTCCCGAGCCGGAAACCTACGCCATGATGGGCCTGGGCCTGGGACTGGTGGGCTGGATGTCGCGCCGCCGCGCGCGCGCCGCCAAAACTGTCAACAACAACATCGTCACCGCTGCCTGATCGAGGAACATCCATGAAACTTCGTCCTATCTGTTCCGCCATCGTCCTGCTGGCCGCCCTGTCCGGCGCCGCCCATGCCGAACAAGTCCGCCGTTCCTACATCGTGCAGCTGGTCGACAAGCCGGTGGCCACCTACACCGGCCAGGTCGCCGGCCTGGCCGCCACCCAGCCGACCGCCGGCCAGCGTCTGAATGTGGACGCCGGCAATGTGCAGGCCTACCTCAACTACCTCGACACCAAACAAAACGACGTCATCAGCAGCGTCAGCGCCGCCCGGATCACCCACAAGTACGACGTGGTGTTCAACGGCTTTGCCGCGCTGCTGACCGACGACGACGTGCGCGCGCTGAAGAAAAACGCGGGCGTGGCGGCCATTACGGCCGACTCGGAAATGGTGCTCGACACCAGCTACACCCCGACCTTCCTGGGCCTCGACCAGCCGGGCGGCCTGTGGTCGCAACTGGGCGGCCAGGCGCTGTCGGGCGAGGACATCATCGTCGGCATCGTCGACAGCGGCGTGTGGCCTGAAAACCCGGCCTATGCCGACCGCGTGGACGAGCAGGGCAACCCCAGCCATAGCGGCAGCAAGCAGGTGTACGATGCGCCGCCCGCCAGCTGGAAAGGCAGCTGCGACACGGGCGAAGGCTTTGGCGTGGTCAACTGCAACAACAAGCTGATCGGCGCGCGCTACTACAAGGCCGACGGCCAGCAACTGCACTGGACCGAATTTGCGTCCGCCCGCGACTCGCTGGGCGGTTCCGTCGGCGAAGGCGGCCACGGCAGCCACACGTCCACCACGGTGGCGGGCAATGCCAATACCAATCCCGTCATCAACGGCGTCAGCCTGGGCCGCATGAGCGGCATGGCGCCGCGCGCCCGCATTGCCGCCTACAAAGTGTGCTGGACCGATCCGACCCAGCGCAGCAGCTGCGCCACGTCCAACAGCGTGTCCGCCATCAACCAGGCCGTCAAGGACGGCGTCAACGTGATCAACTTCTCGATCGGCCCGACCGCCGGCGGCGGCGCCTTCGACGAAGCCACCGAACAGGCGTTCCTGGGCGCGGCCGCAGCCGGCGTGTTCGTCTCCACCTCGGCCGGCAACTCGGGTCCGAGCGCGGCCTCGCCGGCGCCGGCCAGCCACATCAGCCCATGGCTGGCGTCGGTCGGCAACTCCACCCACAACCGCCTGTACGTTGGCGACGCCGTGCTGGCCACCGGCGCCAAGCTCACCGGCGCGTCAAGCAACGCCAACACCCCGTCGTCGCGGCTGATCCTGGCCAAGGACGCGGGCGTGGCCGGCCTCTCCGCCGCCCAGCTGGTCACGCTGAACCAGTGCTTCGGCAGCGCCGACGGCCAGCCGGCCCTGCTCGACCCGGCCAAGGTGGCCGGCAAGATCCTGGTCTGCGACCGTGGCAGCAACGTGCTGGTCAACAAGAGCGCCAATGCCCGCACCGCCGGCGCCGTGGGCGCGATCATCGCCAACGTGGAAGGCGGCGCCGCCACCATCCTGAACCAGTCGCACACGCTGTCCACCGTGCACATCACCAAGGAAGACGGCGCCATCCTGAAGTCCTATATCGCCGGCAACACCGGTGCGACCGCCGCGCTGGGCAACCTGCACACCGTGGTCGACACGTCGGTCAATGCGCCGGTGATGAACACGTCGTCGTCGCGCGGCCCGAACGTGGCCGACGCCAACATCCTGAAACCGGACATGACCGCCCCCGGCACCGACATCCTGGCTGCCGTGACGCCGGGCCTGACCCAGGCCGAGCGCGACGCGATTGCCGCCGGCAACCCGGCCCAATCGGTGGAGTTCGGCTTCCTGACCGGCACCTCGATGGCGTCGCCGCACGTGGCCGGCGTGGCCGCGCTGCTCAAGCAGCGCCACCCCACCTGGAGCCCGGCCGCCATCAAGTCGGCCCTGATGACCAGCGCCTACGACACCTTCAGCGACAACCTGACCGCCACCGTGCCGTGGGACACCTCGGCCACCTACGCCGGCAACCGTTCGTTCGGCCAGGGCGCCGGCCACATCGCGCCGAACCTGGCAGCCGATCCGGGCCTGGTGTACGACATTTCGACGGTCGACTACCTGCGCTTCCTGTGCGGCCAGGGCCTGCTGTACACCACCGCCCAGTGCACCAGCATCGGCGGCGGCATCGCAGCGTACAACCTGAACCTGGCGTCGCTCACCGCTGCGTCCGTGCTCGGTTCGCAGACGCTGACCCGCACCGTCACCAACGTGGGCGATACCAGCGCCACCTACACCGCATCGGCCACGCTGCCGGGCTTCTCGGTCGTCGTGTCGCCCGCCTCGCTGACGCTGGCGCCGGGCGCCAAGGCCACCTACACGGCCAAGCTCACCCGCACCACGGCGCCGCTCGATACCTGGGCGTACGGTGCGCTGACCTGGACCGACGGCGTGCACAAGGTGCGCAGCCCGCTGACCGCGCGCGGCACCGGCCTGGCCGTGGCCGCGTCCGTGTACAGCGAAAAAACCTCGGGCAGCAAGATCGTGACCGTGGGCACCGGCTTTGCCGGCGCGTTCACCACCGCCAAGGGCCTGCTGCCGGCAACCCAGGTCAGCCGTACCATCGGCCAGGCCAACACCGCTGCCGACAACCTGGCGCTGTGCCGCGGCGGCGCCGCCCCGGGTGTGAACATCCATTCGTTCAGCGTTCCTGCCGGCACCCTGCTGGCCCGCTTTGCGCTGTTCGATGCGGACAACACGGGCGCTGCTGCCGGCGATTCCGACCTCGACCTGATCCTGCTGCGCGGCTCGACGCTGGTGGGCCAGAGCGGTAACGGCACGTCGAACGAAGCGATCCAGCTGGTGGCGCCTGCCGCCGCCACCTACACGCTGTGCGTGATCGGCTACGATCCGGTGGGCGGCCAGGCTACCTACAAGCTGTCGAGCTGGCTGGTACAGCCGAACTCGAACGCAGGTAACTTCAAGGTCATCTCGCCGAGCTCCGCTTCCGTGGGCGGTACCGCCTCGGTGGGTCTGAGCTGGACCAACCTGGAAGCTGGCAAGCGCTACGTGGGTGCCGTCAACTACCTGGTGGGCGGCGTCAAGCAGGGCGCCACCGTCGTGGAAGTGGACACCACCGATCCGCTGCCGCTGTTCAAGAACGCGTCCAACAAGGGCCAGTTCGCTTACTGATCGG
>JBEVMD010000521.1:0-13622 GCA_040508835.1 Duganella sp.
CCGCCCCGTAACAGCTGACCGGCCGGTGCATTTTACCGTAACAACCCTTTCCAAAAAAAAAACCACGGCCGGTGTCGCCACCGGCCGTTCTGTTTTTCAGCGACGTGTTACGAACTTAGAATTCGTACTTCACCGTGGCTTGAACAGCCCACTGCGATTCGCCTTTGACCTGGCGCACGTCCAGGGTTTCCACAGCGTCGCGCACGCGGTAGATGTAGCGGTTCTGTGCATCGACACCGACGTAGTCGACGAACGAACGCGCTTGCGCACCGCCACCGGAGTTGAAGCCCACTTCGTTGATACGGCCCCACTTCTTGTTCAGCAGATTGCCGACGTTGAAGATATCCAGCGTGAACGACGCCTTGTGCTTGTTGAAGAAGCCAGGCATTTCCTGCGACAGGCGGACGTCGAAGCTGTTGGTCCATGGCGAGAAATCGGTGTTACGACCGACCACGCCGCCAGCAGCGTTTTTCAGTACCTTGTTGCCGTTGACGACTGCCCAGAACTTGTCTTCGTTGGCATGGTTGGTGGCGGTATCGCCAGCAAACACGACCTGACCCGAACCTGGCGCCGACGGGATGTACATCAGATCGTTACCGGCAATGCTGTCGCCGTTCAAGTCATTGTTGACGGTCCAGCTGTACGGCTTGCCGGTACGGCCTTCGTAGAACAGGCCGAAGGTGGTGTTATAGGCGCCGAACAGGCGCTTGCGGAAGTTGACCAGCGCATTGATACGGTCTTTTACCAGGTAGCTCGAGTTGGCGCTGACTTCTTCGTTCGGGTTGAATACCGAACGGCCGCTGTAGTTCGAGCTCGAGGTGGACGACGTCAGGGCCGACACTTCACGCGCCTCGGTGTAGGTGTACGCCAGCGACCATTGCACGCCGTTGATCATCGGACGGCTCAGGGACACGGTGGCCAGGTTGCTGCCGCCCTTGTCGGTCGCGGTGGCTACCAGCACGTTGTTGTACGCGGCGTTGCTGCCGGCCTTGTTACGCGCTGGCGTGGTGCCAGTGGTGCCGCAGGTGGCGCCGGTGTTGACCAGGGTGCCAGTCGAGGACCAGCAAGCTGCGTTGTAGCCACCCGAGGTGTAATACAGTTCGCGGCCGTCGGAACCGATCTTGGTTGGGGCGCCCAAGTTCAAGTTCTGGTAGTAGATACCATCCTTGTTCTTGACCTTCAGGAATTCCATGCCCAGCACCAGGTTGTACCAAGGCAGTTCGGTATCGAAGGCAATGTTCGATTTCCAGACCGATGGTTGCTTCAGGCCTGGCGCCAGCGCGTCCACGTTGACTTGCGCCACAGCGCCGTTTGGAATGGTCGTGCGCTGCTTGGTGATGTCAGCGCTGAACAGACCGCCGGTAGACGGGCAAGGACTGGTCGACGAACCGCAGCTGATGGTCGAGGTGGCCACGCCAGGATTCGAGAACGGGTTCGACAACCATACCGTGGCGGCAGCGCCCTGGAACAGGCCGATACCACCGCGCAATTGCATCTTGCGCGGCGTGTCGAACGTGTAGTTGAAGCCTGCGCGCGGCTGCCAGATGTCCTGACCGTCGAAGGTGTTGGTGTTGTCGATGCCGAAGCCGCCGGTCTGGCGGTTGGCGGTGGCAGCGGTGGCAGCAATCGCCGACTGCGCCACGGCGGCGTTACGCAGTGGACGGTCGTTGATGCGGGTCGAGTCCAGGCGCGCGCCGTAGCTCAAGGTCAGCTGGTCGTTGACGGTCCAGGTATCCTGCACGAACACGCCGTAGTTCTTCATGCTGAAGTTCGACACGGCGTCGTCCAGCGAAAAGCCGTTGTTGGTGGTCTGCAGCGTGTACGACGATGGACGGCCGAGGCGGAAGTTTTCCAGCACGGCGGCCTGCATGTCGGCATTGCTCAAGTTGCCGCAGTTGGTCACCGGCGCCGAGGTGCTCAGCGTGGTGTAAGTCCAGTTAGGCGTGCACGAGAAGGTGTAGTTGCCCCAGATGTTCTGCAGGAAGGCGTTGTAGACCTTGTTCTTGGCGTAGTCGCCGCCGAACTTGACTTCGTGGTCGCCCAGCGACCAGTTGGCGCCCACGTAACCGTCCAGGGTCTTGGTGCCCAGGATGTTGCGTTGACGGCTGTTATCGGTACCGAAGCCCAGCGTACGCGCGGTGGTCGGCACCGACGCTGGCGTGCCGGTCGGGTTGGCGCCGGTGAACGACAGGCCGATCAGCGGCAGTTGCGAGTTCAGGGTCGGCACGCTGTCGTAGTCGCGGTTCGATACCTTGACTTCGGTCGAGAAGGTCGGGGTCCAGTCGGCGGTCCACTGGGCCACCATGGTCTCGATCTGCTTGCCTTGCGAATACCATTCGGAGTTGAGCGACAGGCCGGTGGCGGACGTGCCGGTGAACTGCGGTTCCGTTTGCTTGGTTTTCGAGTAGCGGAACATGGCGCGGTGGTTGTCGTTGATGTTCCAGTCAACCTTGGCCAGGTAGTCGTCCACGTTCAGCGTGGAGCCCGAGCTCAGCGACGTGTCGCCCGTATCGAAACCGTACACGTTCTTGGCGATGTCGGTGGCGGCAGCAATCGCGGCCGGGCTGATGCCGACGTTGGTCTGGGCGCTGCCCAGCGGGCCGAAGGCCGGCGCGGAGCGGGTCGATTCCAGCTTTTCGTAGGCGGCAAACAGGAACAGCTTGTCCTGGATCAGCGGCAGGCCGACAGTGGCGCCTTTCGTGGTTTCCTTGAACGGGGCTGGTGCGAAATAGGTGTCGGTCGCATTGTTGTAACGATCGCCGGCCAGCTTGTCATTACGGAACACGTAATAGACATTGCCTTTGACGGTGTTGGTGCCGGACTTGGTGACGGCATTGATGTTACCGCCGGTATAGCCCTTCTGGGTGACGTCGTAGTTGGCCACGTTGACCTGCACCGACTGGATGGCTTCGATCGAAATCGGTTGCTTGGCGGTCGGGCTGCCGTTCGATTCCAGGCCGAACGTATCGTTGACGGCCACGCCGTCGATGGTCAGCGAGTTGTAGCGCGAGTTCTGGCCGGCCACGGAAATTTCGCCGCGGTCCTTGTCGGTCTGGGCCACGCGCGGGTCGGCGCGGGCGTAGTCTTGCAGGTTACGGTTGATCGAACCCTGGATCGCCAGTTCGGTCGCGCTGATGCTGGTGCCCGAACCCATGGCGGTGCGCGAGAACTTGTCCGAACGGCCGGCAGCGCCGGCAATGGTCACGGTTTGCATCTGGGCGCCGAGGGTCGCGTCCACGGTGGCGGTTTCCGCCAGCTGGATGAACACGTTGTCGCGTTTTTCCGAGATGCCATCCTTGGTGATCGTGATCGTGTACGGACCGCCTGCGCGCAGGCCGCGCTGGACGTAACGGCCTTCGGCGTCGGTGACGATGTTGGTCGACGTGCCCGACTCGGTGTGAACGATGGTCACGGTCGCACCGGCGGCCGGCTTGCCGTCGCCCGCCGAAATGCGGCCACCAATCGCCGACGTCGTGTTCTGAGCCATGGCCGGGACCGTCGCGAGCGCGATAGACAGGCTGAACGCGATTTGCGTCAGCTTGAGCCGTTTATGATTGATCATTGTGTAACCCCAATAAAGACTAATAATTATGTCGAGCCCTGCTGGTGGCAGGGATCTCCCTCTTACGTTTGCTGCAACTGGTCAGACCGTCCAGATCCCCCGGCGCCAACATGCAGCGGGCGAGTGTAACGGTGAAATATGTCAGGGCTATGACGTCTTGTGGACATTGATGACATGGAACACTGCATCGAACATGTCGCGTACAGCCTGCAATCTGCTTCTATCAACTGGCTAGGCAAAGGAATAATCTTGCCTTTTTGGATCATTCAATCCCACTATGCATTAACCAAAAATCGCTGACAAATACGTTTTAGTTTAGACATTGAGACAAAAAAACTATAAATGGGCCAACAAATTGAACAAATTTTGAGCGACGGGACGGGTCCGGTGAAAACAGGCGGAATTATAAGTCAGCCATTCTTGCGTGAAATCTTTTCATTGACTAAAAATTAACAAGCAAGTGCTGTATTGAAGGAAACTGTAGCTTGAAGGCCACACCTTGCAAAAAAGGTGTACCAGAGTTGCCACATTCGGGGCGGGATGACGACGGCAGGACGCCGTCGCGCGGGGTGAACTGATTACAACAAACTGCGCGCGGGTGTGGGCTGCGCACCACACACCCGTAATTTTTCGGATCGGCTCAGCGTTTCGCCTTGGGTTGAGCCTTTGCCATTGCTGCTTCAAATTGACTGAACTTGCCGTCTAAAGCTTTCAATAGACGCTGTTTGTCGCCATCGGCCAGGAACGAGTAACGAATGCTGTCGTACGACAACTTTTTAACTTCCGCGTACGTCGGCTGGTAACGGGCTGCAAACAGCGCGTACTCGCCGGACAGGTTGTTGCGCGACACGCCGGCGTCGTCGGTGGTCAGCACGAAGGGCACGCCGTATTTGCGGAACAAGGTGACCGGGTGCGCCTGGTCCTTGATGCCGAGGATGAAATCGTTGCTGCTCAGGTTGACCTCGACCGGAATATCCTGATCGTGCATCTTTTTCATGATGCCCAGCGGATCGCTTTCGTGGGCGATGTCCATGCCATGGCCGATGCGGCTCGCGCCCGCCACGTCCAGCGCCTGCTGGATGTGGAACTTCAGCCCTTCCGGCTCCACCATGCCCAGCGACAGCTCGCCCGCGTGCAGCGCCAGTTTGACGGACGGATATTTGGCTTTCAGAAACTGGTACATCTTCATGTGCAGCGCGTAGTCGCGCATCGACACGTGCGTGCTTTCCTGGCCCACGATGTTGACGCCCACGATCAGCGGGCTGGTGGTGGCCAGCTTGAAGCTCGACACCATTTGCGAAAACACCTGCGACGGCGTCAGGAAGCGCAGCGCGAACGGCTGGTAGCGCAGCGTGAAGCTGGCGTCGTCGATGCCGGCGCCCGACGTCTTGACGTTGTCGAGGTAGGCGGCAATCCAGCCCTGGAACGCCTTGTCGCCGTCGAGCTTGCCGACGTAGGCGGCCAGGTCGGCGTCGGTCAGGCTGCCCGACAGGGCCTTGTCATCGAAACCGGCGTCCTGGGCAATCGGGGCGATCTCGAAAATGGTTTCGATATAGCTCAGATTTTCCTCGATGGCGCGGCGCTTCAGGGTCTGCAGGCCGTCGGCCGTGTTGGTGGACGCAACCGGGTTGAAGTAGGCGAACGTATCGAAAAACTGGCGGTCGGGCGGAGTCTGGATGGCGCCGTGGTTATTGAAATCCTTGTCGGACCAGCGCTGCAGCAGGTTGGCCAGGAAGGCGTGGTCCTGCAGGCTGTCCTCGCCCGACAGGCACACGCGCTCGGCCAGCGGTTTGGCGCGCTCGGCTTTGGCGGCGGCCTTGTCCACGTTGATGCTGTAACCGGTCTTGTTGACGCAATAGCCTTCCTTGTCCACCCAGCGCAGGTATTGCTCGGCATAGATGGCGCCCGAATAATGGTGGTGCAGGTCGCCACCCTTGGGCATCAGGGTGAAGAACATGGTCAGCTCGGCCAGCTTGGGTTCCTTGCCCGCCACCAAGGAGGCCAGCACGTTGCTGGTGATCGCTTCGTTGCCGGTGGGCGCTGCCAACGCTGGCGGCGCGGCGCACAGCATGGCGGCGGCCAGGGGAATGGCCAGGGCTTTCAGGCCGATCGGATGTTTTTGCATGGTTCTTCCCAGGGTGGTTGATTAACTCTTCGTGCGGACATGCACCTGCCGACCGCCGGAATACGTGGCGGCAATCGCGCGGTCGTCGCCCAGCAGCGCCAGCGCAAACAGCAGTTCTTCCAGGCTGTGGGCGTTGCCTGTGCGGCGCTGCAGCAGCGGCGTGCCCTGCGGATCGACCACGATGAAATCGGCCTCGGCGCCCGCCGCAAAATTGCCGATCGTGCCTTCGAGCTGCATGCTGCGCGCCGCGCCCAGCGTGGCCAGGTAAAACATCCGCAAGGCCGGCAGGTAGCTGCCCTTCAAGCGCGCTACTTTATAGGCTTCATTCATGGTTTGCAACATCGAGAACGACGTGCCGCCGCCCACGTCGGTGGCCAGCGACAGCAGCATGCCCGCCTGGTCGGCGCGTTCGAAGTCGAACAGGCCGCTGCCCAGGAACAGGTTGGACGTGGGGCAGATGGCCGCCGCCGCCCCCGTTTCCGCCATGCGCCGGCGGTCTTGCTCGTCGAGCCAGATGCAGTGGCCGTACATGGCGCGCGGACGCAGCATGCCGTAGCTGTCGTACACGTCGATATAGCTGCGCGCCTGCGGGAACAGCTCGCGCACCCACGCGCATTCGGCTTCGTTTTCCGACACGTGGGTCTGGATATATGTGTCGGGATAGGCGCGCGCCAGTTCGGCGGCCAGGTGCAGCTGCTCGTTGGTGGACGTGGGCGCAAAGCGCGGCGTGATCGCGTACTGCGACCGGCCGCGGTTGTGCCAGCGCTGGATCAGCGCTTCGGTGTCGCGCGCGCCGCTTTCGGCCGTGTCGCGCAGGAAGTCCGGGCAATTGCGGTCCATCAGCACCTTGCCGGCCACCATGCGCAGGCCGCGCGCTTCGCTGGCCGTGAAGAACGCGTCCACGGATGTCGGGTGCACGGTGCAGTACACCATGGCCGTGGTGGTGCCGCAGCGCAGCAGCTCGTCGAGGAAGAATTCGGCCACGTCCCCAGCGTGCGCCGGGTCCTGGAAGCCGCGTTCCACCGGGAAGGTGTACGTCTCCAGCCATGGCAGCAGCCCTTCCGAGGGCGACGCGATCATGTCCGTTTGCGGATAGTGGATATGGGTGTCGATAAAGCCGGGCATGAGCAGCTTGCCGCTGTAGTCGTGCACCGTAGTCCCCGCCGGCAGCGTGGCGTGCAGCGCGGCATAGTCGCCCGCCGCCCGCACCTTGCCGCCGGCGACGACCAGCAGGCCGTCTTCATGCCAGGCATGGGCGCTGTCGCTGAAGGCCGGATCGGCGAGGAAGTGCAGCAAGCTGCCTCGGTAGGCTTGCAGGTCGGTGGTGGACATAGGAGCTTTCTTGAACTAAAACTGAAGTGGTTGTATGTCGGGGATGCGGTGGGATTGCGCCTCCCACACCATCAGCAATTGCGCGCACACGGAGGCGGCAATCGCGGCGGGGAGCTTGCTGGTAATGCCGGGGAGCCCGATCGGGCACACCATGGCGGCAATGCGGTCTGGCGCCATCCCGCGCGCGGCCAGGCGACGCTCGAATTGTACCCGTTTTGTGTTCGATCCGATCAGGCCGAACCAGCCCACGCCGGCGCGCGACAGGATCGCCTCGGACAGGCGCTGGTCGAGCGCGTGGCTGTGGGTGAGCACCAGGTAGCTGGCGCCGGCCGGGGCGCGGGCCACCAGCGTTTCGGGCGTGTCGGTCGCTTCCACGGTGACGTTGGCGGGCACGGTGGCGGGAAACTGGTCTTCGCGCTCGTCGATCCAGGTGACGGTGCACGGCAGTTCGCCAAGCAGGCGGACGATAGCCGCGCCCACGTGGCCGGCGCCAAACAGCAGCAAGTGGGCGCGCGGCGCCGGGCAGGCGTCGATCAGCCAGCGGTGGCCGGCAGGGTCGCGCACGACGCGGGTGCCGGCCCTGCCGGCAAAGTCGGCCATCGCGGCAAAGTCGGGCATGGCCGCGCCATGTTCGCCGGCGCCGGCAATCACCTTGCCGCCGGCATCGTACAACAGCGCTGCCGGGGCGCCGTCGATGGCGGCCACGCGCCAGCTGTCCTCGCGCGGGCGGGCGCGCAGCGCGGCCAGCACGTCGTGCAGCGCGGCGTCGATCACCTCGAACGCCAGGTGCACCACGCCGCCGCAGCACTGGCCCAGCGTGGGGCCCAGCGCGTAGCGCTCGATGCGCGCGGCGCCGGCGCTGGGGTCGTCCAGCATGGCGCGCGCCAGGTCCACGGCGCACAGTTCCAGGTGACCGCCGCCGATGGTATCAAACTGGCGGCCGCGCGTGACCAGCATCTTGGCGCCGGGCTCGCGCGGGCCGGAGCCTTCCACGATGGCCACCGTCACCAGCACCGCCGGTTCATCGATGGTGGTCAGCCAGGCGCGCATGATCAAACGCCCAGTTCCACGATCGACACCGCGCGCAGGATTTCTTCGCTGGTGGCCGGGGCATTGAGCGGCGGGTTGATGCGGTGCCCGCCCACGCTCGATATCGCATCGCGGATGGCAAAGAACACGGAAAACGGCAGCAGCAGCGGCGGCTCGCCCACGGCTTTCGAGCGGTGGATGCTGTCCTCCACGTTGCCGTTGTCGTACAGGGCCACGCGCAGGTCGTCCGGGCAGTCGGAAATACCGGGGATCTTGTACGTGGACGGCGCGTGCGTCATCAGTTTGCCGGCGCCGTTCCACCACAGCTGCTCGGTCGTGAGCCAGCCCATGCCCTGGATGAACGCGCCTTCCACCTGGCCGATGTCGATGGCGGGATTGAGCGAACGGCCCGCGTCGTACAGCGCATCGGCGCGCAGCAGTTTCCATTCGCCGGTGAGCGTATCGACCACCACCTCGGACACGGCCGCGCCGTAGGCGTAGTACGAGAACGGGTGGCCGTTCATGGTTTTCGGATCCCAGTGCAGGCCAGGCGTGGCATAAAAGCCGTCGGACCACAGCTGCACCCGGGCCAGGTACGCCTTTTGCACCAGCGCGGGAAACGGCACCACGTGGCCGTTGACGTGCACCGCGTTGTCGGCAAAACGCACCGGCTGGCCGTCGTCGTCGCCGTACTGCTTGATCGCGTACGCGGCGAGCCGCTCGCGGATCTGGCGCGCCGCATCCTGCGCGGCCTTGCCGTTCAGGTCCGCGCCGGTGGACGCGGCCGTGGCCGACGTGTTGGAGACCTTGCTGGTGTCAGTGGCCGTCACCCGCAAATGGTCGATGGTGACGCCCAGTTCGTGGGCGACTACCTGCATCACCTTGGTGTTGATGCCCTGCCCCATCTCGGTGCCGCCGTGGTTGACCAGCACCGAGCCATCCACGTACACGTGCACCAGCGCGCCCGCCTGGTTCAGGTGCGTGACGTTGAAGGCGATGCCGAATTTGAGCGGCGTGAACGCCAGCCCTTTTTTCAGCACCGGGCTGGTGTTGTTGAACGCGTCGATGGCGGCGCGGCGCGCGCGGTAGTCGCTGGTCGTTTCCAGTTCAGCGGTCAGGGCCTCGATCACGTTGTCGACGATCTCCTGCCCGTACGGCGTGACGTTGCGGTCGGTGCGGCCGTAGAAATTGAGGCGGCGGATATCGTACGCATCGCGCCCCAGGTTGCGGGCGATGTCGTCGATGATGTATTCGATGGCAATCGCGCCCTGCGGCCCGCCGAAGCCGCGGAACGCCGTGTTGGACTGGGTGTTGGTCTTGCCGCAGCCGGCCAGGATTTCCACGTCCGACAGATAATACGTGTTGTCGAAGTGGCAGACGGCGCGCGTGGCCACGGGGCCGGACAGGTCGGCCGAGTAGCCGGCGCGCAGCGTCATGTCCACCTTGGCGGCCAGGATCTTGCCGGTGTCGTCGTAGCCCACTTCGTATTCGTAGAAGAAGCAGTGACGCTTGCCGGTGACCAACATGTCGTCGTCGCGGTCGGCGCGCAGCTTGACCGGGCGTTTCAGCCTGGCCGCCGCAATGCCGGCCGCCGCCGCCCACAGCGCCGATTGCGATTCCTTGCCGCCGAAGCCCCCGCCCATGCGGCGGCACTCGACCTGCACCTTGTGCGAATGCACGCCCAGCGCATGGGCCACCACGTGCTGCATCTCGCTCGGGTGCTGGGTGGAGCACTGCACCAGCATGCCGTGGTCCTCTTTCGGGATCGCGTAGGCGATCTGCCCTTCCAGGTAAAACTGCTCCTGGCCGCCCACGAACAGCTGGCCCCTGGCCACGCGCGGCGCCATGTCGAACGCGGTCTTGAAGTCGCCGCGCGCCAGGCGCATGGGCGGCACCACGTACGACTGCGCCGCTTTCGCTTCCTGCGGCGTCAGGATCGCGGGCAGTTCTTCGTAGTCGACCTTGGCGCGGCGCGCGGCGCGGCGGGCATTGTCATGGGTGTCCGCCACCACGATGAACATCGGCTGGCCCACGTACAGCACTTCGCCGGCGCAGAAAATCGGATCGTCGTGGATGATCGGACCGCAGTCGTTGGTGCCCACGATGTCCTGCGCCGTGTACACGGCCACCACGCCGGCAGCGGCGCGCACGGGCGCCAGATCGATGGCCGCGATGCGCGCATGCGCCCTGGCGGACAGTCCCAAAGCGGCGTGCAGCGTGCCTTGCAGCTCGGGGATGTCGTCGGTGTAGGTGGCCTGGCCCAGCACGTGCAGCTCGGCCGATTCGTGCCGGCGCGGGACGCCGACGGCTTGCCAGCTTTCGGCGGCAAGCACGCTATCGGGTGCGGCGGGCTGGTTCATGACGGCTCCTTTACACGGTGGGCAAACGCGTTGACATCCTGGTTGGCCAGCGGCGACTCGAGCCGGGTTTCGAACCAGAAGCGGCGCAGCAGGTTTTGCGCCGTCTGCAGCCGGTAGCTGCTGGACGCGCGCATGTCGGACAGCGGCGCGAAGTCCTTCGCAATCATGTCCATCGCCACCCGCAGGTTCGCTTCGTTCCAGCGCAGGCCCGTGAGCGAACTTTCCGCGCGCGGCGCGCGCCGTGGCGTGGCGGCCATGCCGCCGTAGGCGATGCGGGCGTCCACGATATGGTCGCCATCGAGCGTGAACGCGAACGCCGCGCACACGGCCGAAATATCCTGGTCGAAGCGCTTGGCCAGTTTATAGGTGCGGAACTGGACGTTCTCGCGCGGCAGCGGCACCCGCACGGCAGCCACGATTTCATCTGCCTTCAGATCTTTTTTCTGGTAGTCGAGGTAGAACGCTTCCAGCGGCAGCGTGCGCGTGCCCGCTGGCCCTTGCAGCACCACCTCGCTGCCGACAGCGATCAGCCACGGCATCGAGTCGCCGATGGGCGAACCGTTGGCCACGTTGCCGCCCAGCGTGCCGGCGTTACGGATCGGCAGCGACGCGAAACGCTGGCGCAGTTCGCCCAGCTGCGCCGGATACAGCTCGCACAGCGCGTTGTAGGCGTCTTCCAGCGAGACGCCGGCGCCGATGTCCAGCATGCCGCCCTGCTCGGCCACCGTTTGCAGCGCGGTCACGTGGCCCAGGTAGATGATGTCGCCCAGTTCGCGCAGCTGCTTGGTGACCCACAGGCCGATGTCGGTGGAGCCGGCCAGCAGCGTGGCGTGCGCATGGGCGGCGCGCAGCGCCACCAGTTCGTCCACCGTGCGCGGCGCATAAAAGGTGCTGCCGCAGGCCGTGTAGCTGACGCCCGCCTCGCGCTGCAAGGCGCGCAGCTGGGTCGCGACGGCGGCGCGGTCGAACGCCACGCGCGGCAGTTCCGTCATGCGGTGGGCCGCGTCGATGATGGGGCGGTAGCCGGTGCAGCGGCACAGGTTGCCGGACAGGCAGTCGTCGATTTCGCGGCGCTGTGCAGGCTGGCCGTCTTTATCGAGGTACATGCCCCACAACGACATCACGAATCCCGGCGTGCAGAAGCCGCATTGCGAGCCGTGACAGTCCACCATGGCCTGCTGCACCGGGTGCAGCGCGCCGCTGTCCTGCTGCAGGTCTTCGACCGTAAACAGCGCCTTGCCATCGAGCGTGGGCGCGAACTGGATGCACGAATTGACCGCCTTCATGTCCAGCTGGCCGGACGCATTAAGGCTGCCGACGACCACGGTGCAGGCGCCGCAATCGCCCTCGGCGCAGCCTTCCTTGGTGCCGGTGCAGTGCAGGTCTTCGCGCAGGTGCTGGAGCACGGTGCGGGTGGGCGCGCCGCCGGCGTATTCGTGCACGGCGCCGCGGAAGTAGAATCGGATCGGTTCGGACATCGTGGCCTCAGGCAGCAGTGGGGTGATAAGGGTGCACGGCGCGCCAGTGGTTGGCGATATCGATGCGGCGGGCGATCCACACCTGGTCGTGGCCCTGCACGTAATCGAGGAAGCGCGCCAGCGCGGCCAGGCGCGCCGGCCGGCCCACGATGCGGCAGTGCAGGCCGATGGACAGCATCTTGGGCGCGTTCAGGCCCTGCGGGTCGCCCTCGGCATACAGCACGTCGAAAGCGTCTTTCAGGTAATCGAAGAACTGCGTGCCCGAATTAAAACCCTGGGCGGCGGCAAAGCGCATGTCGTTGGTGTCGAGCGTGTAGGGCACGATCAGTTGCGGTGCGCTGGTCTTTTGGCCGTCGGCGCCCGTGTACGCGACCTGCTGCCAGAACGGCAGGTCGTCGCCGTAGTGATCGGCGTCGTAGGCGAAGCCGCCGTGCTCCATGACCAGCCGGCGCGTATTGGGCGAGTCGCGGCCCGTGTACCAGCCTTGCGGCGCGCTGCCCGTCAGGTCGCGGATGATGTCCACGGCTTCCTTCATGTGGGCGCGCTCGGTGGCTTCGTCCATGTGCTGGTAGCTGATCCAGCGCAGGCCGTGGCAGGCGATTTCGTGGCCCAGCGCCTGGAACGCGGCCACCGCCTCGGGATGGCGCTTGAGCGCCATCGACACGCCAAACACGGTGAGCGGCAGCTGGCGGTTTTCGAACAGGCGCAGCACGCGCCACAGGCCCGCGCGCGAGCCGTATTCGTACAGCGACTCCATGCTCATGTGGCGGTCGGCAAACGACGCCGCGCCGATGATCTCGGACAGGAAAGTCTCGGAACCGGCGTCGCCGTGCAGTACACTGTTCTCGGCACCCTCCTCGTAGTTGAGCACGAATTGCAGCGCCACCCGCGCCTGGCCCGGCCACCGGGCGTGGGGCGGCGTGGGACCGTAGCCGATCAGGTCGCGCGGATAGTTGTCGTCGGGGCGCACGCTAGTACTCATGAGAGAAGGCCAGTCTATGGGGAATATATCCCCAATCATATATGGGACGGCGCACGCCGGTATATGATTTACACGATAGCCGCTTGTCATACACCGATATAGGACGGAAACCGCCATGGGCAAACTCAGCACGCACGTACTCGATATCACCCAGGGCAAGCCCGGCGCGGGCGTCCGGCTGGCGCTGTACGCGGTCAACGACGAGGGCCGCACCCTGCTCACCACCGACGTCACCAACGCCGACGGCCGCTGTGCCACGCCGCTGCTCGAAGGCGAGCAGCTGACGGCCGGCAAATACGAACTGGTGTTCGACGCCGGCGATTATTTTGCGGCGCAAGGCGTGCAAGTGCCCGAGCCGCGCTTTGTCGACCAGGTCACCATCGCCTTCGGCGTGGCCAGCGCCGAGCAGAATTACCACGTGCCGCTGGTGGTGTCGCCGTGGGCGTATTCCACTTACCGGGGCAGCTGACGTCCTGCTAAGATGCGGCACCATGACACCATCGCTTGCCACATCCCTCCTGCAACAAGCCGTGCAACTGCAACAGCAGGGCCAGCTGGCGCCCGCCCGGGCGCTGTACCGGCAGGTGCTGGAACTCGACCCGCGCAATTTCGATGCCCTGCACCTGCTGGGCGTGCTGGCGCGCCCGCCCGGCGACCCGGCGGCCGCCATCGACCGGATCGGGCCAGCGCTGGCTGTCGATTACAGCCGGGCCAACGCGCACAGCAACCACGGCGTGGCGCTGCTGGACGCGGG
>JBEVMD010000533.1:0-2893 GCA_040508835.1 Duganella sp.
CAATCCGGACCTGGCCAACAATTACGGTTCTTTCCTGTGCCAGAACGGCCGCGTGGCCGAGGCGCTGCCGCTGTTCGACGCCGCGCTGGCCAACCGCAGCTACCGTTCGCCGGCCAGCGCCGCCAACAACGCGGGCGCGTGCGCGCTGAAAGTCAACGATGTCGCCAGCGCGGAGCGTTACCTGCTGCAGGCGTTGCAGCTGACGCCCGACTTGCCGGCGACCAACGCCAACCTGGCGCGGCTGTACGTGAAAAAGGGCGATGTGCAGCGCGCCCATTTTTTCGTGACCCGCCTGGACAAGGTGGCAAAGATGGAAAGCCTGACGGCCGATGTGCTATGGCTTGGAATTAAAGTGCAGCATCGCGTGGGTGATACGGGAGCACAAGCTGGTTGGGTGACGCAGTTGCGCAGCCGCTACCCCGGCTCGACCGAGTATGCTGCTTATCAACGGGGGGCGTTTGATGAGTGAGACAGCAATGAATTCTGAGTGGGTAGAGCCGCCAAAAGACCAGGCCAAAACCGGCCTGGGCACGCCCGGTGCACAATTGAAGGCGCAGCGCGAAGCGTTGGGCCTGTCCGTGGAACACATCGCCGACCAGCTCAAGCTGGCGCCGCGCCAGGTGGTGGCGCTCGAAGCGGGCGATTACGCAGCGTTGCCCAATATGGCCGTCACGCGCGGTTTCGTGCGCGCCTACGCCAAGGTGGTGCGGCTCGACGCCAACCCGCTGGTGGCCATGATCGAGGTGCGCTCGCCCACGAGCCCTGAAGTCTCGCCGCCGCGCAAGGAAATCGCCGCATCGTTTTCCGATTCCCGCATGCCGCTGATGCGCACGCGCACCTCGCACACGGGTGCCTGGCTGGCCGGCGGCGCGGCCGTGGTGATCGTGGTCGGCGGCATTTTTGCGTACCAGGCGGGCCTGGTGTCGCACGCGGTGGCATTGTTCGAGCGCGGCGCGGACAGCGCTGCCGTGGCCACCGCCCCGGTCACCGACACCGTCAAGCCCGGCGCCACGGTGGCGCCGCTGGAAACCACGCTGGTCAAGCCGGGCCAGGAATCGGTCCCGCTGCAGTCGCCCAACGTGCCGCTGGTGTCGGTGCCGCCCGTCGATGGCGGCGCGCCGGCAACCGTGGCCGGCACCGGGGCCGCGACCGCCAGCCCCGCGACTGCGACCGCGCCGGCCACCGCGCCCGTCAATGCGCCGGCGCCCACCGTGGCCGGCCAGCCAGCGACGGCGGGTAACGCGCCGGTGGCGCCTGCCGCCGCTGCACCGGCACCGGCAGCCGCGGCGCCAGCTGCGGCCGCGGCTGTGACGGGCACCGCGCTGGTGCTGAAAGTGAACGAGGATTCGTGGGTGGAGATCCGCCGTCCGGGCGCCGCGCCGCTGGTGTCGCGCGTGATCAAGGCCGGCAGCACGGAAACCTTCGACATCAAGAATCCGTCGATGCTGATCGTCGGCAAGCCAGCGGGCGTGCAGGCGACGCTCGGCGGCGCGCCGCTGGCGCTGCCGCAGATTGCCGGCGGCACCATCGCCCGCGTGAATATCAAGTAATTTCAACTAACTGAGCAAGCCCAACCTAGTACCGAGTTAAACGACCATGTCTTCTACAGCTATTCCTTCGGGCCAGTCCCCGCGCCGCGCCAGCCGCCGCGTGCTGGTCGCGCACGGCCAGCGCCAGATCTGGGTGGGCGGCGACGCCCCCGTGGTGGTGCAGTCGATGACCAATACCGACACCGCCAACGCCATCGAAACGGCGATCCAGATCCGCGACCTGGCCCGCGCCGGCTCCGAGCTGGTGCGCCTGACCGTGGACCGTCCGGAAGCGGCCGAAGCCGTGCCGTACATCCGCGAACAGCTCGACAAGATGGACGTCGACGTGCCGCTGGTCGGCGACTTCCATTACAACGGCCACACGCTGCTCAACGATTATCCCGAGTGCGCGAAAGCGCTGTCGAAGTACCGTATCAACCCCGGCAACGTGGGCAAGGGCGCCAAGCGCGACACGCAATTTGCGCAGATGATCGAAGTGGCCGCACGCTACGACAAGCCGGTGCGCATTGGCGTCAACTGGGGCAGCCTGGACCAGGCGCTGCTGGCGCGCATCATGGACGAGAACGCGGGCCGCGCCGAGCCGTGGACGGCGCAGCAGGTGATGTACGAAGCGCTGATCACGTCGGCCATCGAGAACGCCGTGCGCGCCGAAGAACTGGGCCTGGCGCGCGACAAGATCATCCTGTCATGCAAGGTCTCCGGCGTGCAGGACCTGATTGCCGTGTACCGCGAGCTGGGCAAGCGCTGCGATTACCCGCTGCACCTGGGCCTGACCGAGGCCGGCATGGGCAGCAAGGGCATCGTGGCGTCCACGGCTGCGCTGTCGGTGCTGCTGCAAGAGGGCATCGGCGACACCATCCGCATTTCGCTCACGCCCGAACCGGGCGGCGACCGCACCAAGGAAGTGGTGGTGGGGCAGGAGATCCTGCAAACCATGGGTCTGCGCAAGTTCACGCCAATGGTGATCGCGTGCCCGGGCTGCGGCCGCACCACGTCCACCACGTTCCAGGAGCTGGCGGACAATATCCAGACCTTCCTGCGCGACCAGATGCCGGAATGGAAAAAAACCTACCCGGGCGTGGAAGCGATGAACGTGGCCGTGATGGGCTGCATCGTCAACGGTCCCGGCGAATCGAAACACGCCAACATCGGCATCAGCCTGCCCGGCACCGGCGAATCGCCGGCCGCACCCGTGTTTGTCGATGGCGCCAAGGTGGCCACGCTGCGCGGCGAGCGCATCGTGGAAGAGTTCCACGAGATTGTGTTGAATTACGTGAAGGCGAATTACGGCAGGCCGGTGACTGTGTAAGTATTGCTGGCCGTTGCGTCGTCATTCCCGCGCA
>JBEVMD010000614.1:0-5643 GCA_040508835.1 Duganella sp.
GTTTTGCAGCACTTCGTGGATCGACAGTGCCTCCACCAGGCCGCCCCAGTTGAGGGTGATAAAGCGGTCGGTCATGGTCACGGCCGGCTTCTTGAGCGTGGCGGCAAACGGCACCGTCAGTTCCATCTGCACCGTCTCGCGCTTGCCTTCCGATCCCACCAGGATCGGTACCGTCAGTTTGAGCGAAAAGAATGCCCAGCTGACGTTGCGGGCGGTATCGAAGCGCACGATGGGGCGGTTGATGACAAAATAGATCAGCCGCTTTTCCATCGTCGCTTCCAGGTCGAACTGCATGCGGCGCAGCTGGCGGCCGACCGGGTCGCGGATATCGGGCCGTTCGGGAAAGCCGGCAAACAGGTCGTACCAGTGGTACTTGGCGTCGGACACGGTCACGCGCCACGTCTGCGCCGCCGTGCTGCGCTGGGGCAGCAGCGGCAGCAGATCGTCCAGCAAGTCCGCCGGAGGCGCGAGCAGGTCGTGGAACGGTTCGGGGGCATCCTCGGGCGGCGCTACCAGGCCCAGTTCTTCCAGCGATGGTTCCTGCTCTGCTTCGCTGGCGATCTGGTCGGTAAAATCGCTCGTCATGGTGGAGGCTCCGGTGTCGGTGGGATAGGACTACGCTCGGGTACACGCGCGTAATCATGCAGTATAGTCGCTGCTGCCGCATATTTCCATGCGGCAATCCCGAAAAAGTCACATTTGGACGGCCGGTTTATTCCGCAGGTTGGCCCTTGACGCCCTTGGGCGGCGCGGGCAGTGGCATTCTCGACACAATTACTGCGCCATCCGCGACAAAGCAACTGAGCAGGTGGCGGGTGGCGGCTGCGACATGTTCCGAACCGATTTTGTCATAACTGCCGGCGTCCGGCCACTGCAGATCGATGGTGAACTGCACCAGCTGGTGCGCTTGCTGTACCGCCACCAGGCGCTCGCTGCGCTGCTGGCGTTCCTCCAGCTTGCGCACGGGCGACGTGGCCCCTTCGAAGTGGCGGATCAGCGCCGCTTCCAGCATGTCCATGCGGGCGGCCTGCAGCACGGCGGCCGCACGCGGATGGGCATTGCGCGGCAGGTCGGCCGGGTCGCCGTCGGCGCAGGTGACCCGCACATCGAGCTGTTGCACCAGCAGCAGCGTGTCCACGTCCTCCTTGTGCCGCGCATGCAGTTTTTGCAGCGCGGGCAGGCGGGCCCTGGCCAGCAGGGCATCCGGATCGCGCGTTTGCCCCACGTACACCACGCGGCACGGCGCCTTGTCGGGCGCGTGGGTTTGCACGATGTCGTGCACGGAAAACGCTTCCACCAGGCCGCCCCAGTTCAGGGTGACGAAGTTGGGCGTCAGGGTCACGCGCGGCTTTTTCAGCGTGGCCGCAAACGGCGGCTTGAGCTCGATGGTGATGCTGTCCCTGGCCTGTGCCACACCCATCAGCAACGGCAAGGTCAGCTTGAGCGAAAAAAAGCCCCAGTGCACGGCCGCGTCGGCGTCGAACCGCACGGGCGGGCAGGTGAGGGCGAAGAAAATATGATGTTTTTCCGCCACGGCTTCCAGTTCGAACTGCATGCGGCGCTGATAACGACCGATCGGATCGTGGATGTCGGGGCGGCCCGGAAAGCCGGCGATCAGGTCGTACCAGTGGAACTTGGCGTCGGCCACGGTGGCGTACCAGCTTTGCGGCGCAACGGCGGCCTCGGGCAGATATGCGTCGAGGTCGTCCATTTGCTCCGCGAGATGATCCAGCTTTTCCGTTAATGGCTGCAGGGTTTGGGCAGCCAGCTCAGAGAGGGTCATGATGCGCTATCGAAAGGTTGGGAATGGTATCGCGCTGCGTGATCTAAACGGCAATCAGTAGTACTACGCAGCAATGCATGAGGCTACCCCTGCCGGCCCGTTTAATCAACCGTTTTCCGTCGCGACTTGCACCGATGATCCCACCTTACAACGCATCAGGCCGCCAAGCTATCGGCCGCCAGCGCCGCTTGCAGCAGGGCCAGCAATTGCAGCGGCTGGTCCAGCACGACATCGGCCTGCCATTGCAGCGGTTCCACCAGGCCGCAATACCCCCAGCCGGCCGCGATGGTGGGCATGCCGGCCGCCTGGCCCGCCTGGATATCGCGCAGGTCGTCGCCCACGTACCAGCATTGCTGCGGTGGCAGGCCCAGGCGCGCGGCCGCTTCCAGCAGCGGCGCCGGATGCGGTTTCGGATGGGCCGTGGTGTCGCCCGAGATGGCGCAGGCGGCGTGGCCCAGGCCGATCAGCGGCAGCAGCGGATCGGTAAAGCGCGCGGGCTTGTTGGTGACCACGCCCCACGCGACGCCGGCTGCCTCGATGCCGGCCAGCAGCACCGGCACGCCATCGAACAGGGTGCTGTGCTCGGCAAGGGCGGCCTGGTAGTTATCGAAAAAGCCGTCGCGCAGCGCCAGGTAGCCGTCGTCCTGGGGCGTGAGGCCGAAAGCGACGCCGATCATGCCGCGCGCCCCGGCCGAGGCGGTAGGGCGCAGCAGTTCGTAATCGGTGGGCGGCAAGTCGCGGGCGGTGCGCAGCAGGTTGACGGCGGCGGCCAGGTCGGGCGCGGTGTCGGCCAGCGTGCCGTCGAGGTCGAACAGGATGGCGCGTGGCGCAGCGAGGGTCGTCGTCATATCAGGCCAGCGCGCGGGTGGTGGCGACCATGTAGTTGACGCTGGTGTCGTCGTTGAGCGAATAAATCTTGGTGAGCGGGTTGTAGCTCAGTCCTTTAAAACCCTGGGTCTCCAGGCCGGCGCTGCGCACGTACTGCGCCAGTTCGGACGGCGTGATGAACTTGTCGTAGTCGTGCGTGCCCTTGGGCAGCATGCGCAGCACGTATTCGGCGCCGATGATGGCAAACAGGTAGGCCTTGGGATTGCGGTTGAGCGTGGAGAAGAACACGTGGCCGCCCGGTTTCACCAGCGTGGCCGCGGCGCGCACGATGGCGGCGGGGTCCGGTACGTGCTCGAGCATTTCCATGCAGGTGACCACGTCGTACTGGCCCGGCTCCTGCGCGGCCATGTCTTCGGCGGCAATCAGCTTATAGCGCACTTGCACGCCGGACTCCAGGCTGTGCAGGTCGGCCACTTTCAGGGCTTTTTCGCCGAGGTCGATGCCGGTGACGTCGGCGCCCTTGCGCGCCATCGATTCGCTCAGGATGCCACCGCCGCAGCCGATGTCGATCACCTTCTTGCCGGCCAGCGGCACGCGCGCGTTGATCCACTCCAGGCGCAGCGGATTGATTTCGTGCAGCGGACGGAACTCGGAAGTGGGGTCCCACCAGCGGTGGGCCAGGTCGGAAAATTTTTGCAGTTCTAACGGATCGGCGTTCATGGTGCGGCTTTCATGAAAAGGTATGCCGCTATTCTAAAGCAGCAGGCATAAAAAAACCCCGCCGGGGCGGGGTTCGTGCGGCGGGGTAACTCGAAAGCCGTAGCGGGTCGCGCAGAGGCTTGAGAGTTACCCTTATATTACTTGCTGGTGCCTACGACTTCGATCTCTACGCGACGGTTCTTCGCGCGGCCTTCGGCGGTCTTGTTGTCAGCAACTGGCTGTTTCTCGCCTTTGCCTTCGGTGTACACGCGGGTTGCGTCAACGCCTTTGGAGATGATGTAGGCTTTAACGGCTTCAGCGCGGCGTACCGACAGCTTCTGGTTGTACTCGTCCGTACCAACGGAGTCGGTATGACCGACAGCGATGATGACTTCCAGGTTGATGTCGCCCAGTTTCGAGGTCACTTCGTCCAGTTTGGATTTACCTTCTGGTTTCAGGACCGATTTGTCGAAATCGAAGAACGCGTCAGCTGCGAAGCTCACTTTTTGTGCGGTCGGCACTGGAACTGGTTTCGGTGCTGGTGCCGGTTGTACTGGTGCAGGTGCTGGAGCGACTGGTGGTGGCGGTGCTACGCACTTGCCGTTTTCCAGTTTTTCTGGCTCGACGCACAGTGGCAGGTCGCAACCTGGTACGGCATCGGCAGGGGTCCAGTAGCCGGTGCGCCAGCACAGGCCGAACGGATCGCGCACGATCACGCCACGGGCGTCTTGTACATAGGCGCTTTTAGGCGTTGCTGCCTTGATGTCCTGGGTAACAGGCGCATAAGGTGGCGCGGTAGGCGCAGTTTGCGCGAACGCCGAACCTGCAAAAGCAGCCGAGACGGCCAACATCGAAATAAGTTTCTTCATATTTTTCTTCCTTTCGGGGGTGATATCCGCAGAAAAACTGCGCGACGTGCATTACGTGGGCGGGATTTTACCACGCAGGGGCGTCACGCCCGTCTCCCGATTGCGAAACAAGCAATTGACTTCTGATTCATTTTGCCACAATCGATCACAGTGCGCGAAAGTGGTGCAGCTATGCCCCATTTTGCTCGCTACCAATATGTTGTTTTGTCGCAACGTGATTGTCGATAATAATTGAGTAATGTGTCACGAATATTACATCGTGTTACAAGCGTGCATCAGTTCGCCAACCCGCATGGCGACAGGGCTGGCGGCCAGTTTGTGTTACCCGGGCGGTACGCATGGTAAAATCGAACGCTTGCCTGTCCAGACAGACGGACCTGCAAAGTTGTAATACGTGCGGCATAAATTGCTTAAGAGATAACCCCACAGTCAAAGATCAGTCGACCCGCCAATGGATCAATTCGCAAAAGAAACAATTCCTATTTCCCTCGAAGAAGAGATGCGCAAGAGCTACCTCGATTACGCCATGAGCGTGATCGTGGGCCGCGCGTTGCCGGATGTGCGCGACGGCCTGAAGCCGGTGCACCGCCGGGTTCTGTTCGCGATGCACGAAATGAACAACGTGTGGAACCGTCCTTACGTCAAGTGCGCGCGCGTGGTCGGCGAAACCATGGGTAAGTATCACCCGCACGGCGATGCGTCGATCTACGATACGCTGGTGCGGATGGCGCAGGACTTTTCGCTGCGCTACATGCTGGTCGACGGCCAGGGCAACTTCGGCTCGGTCGATGGCGACGGCGCGGCCGCCATGCGTTACACCGAGTGCCGCCTCGACAAGATCTCCAGCGAGCTGCTGGCCGACATCGACAAGGACACGGTCGACTTCCAGCCCAACTATGATGGCAAGGAAAAAGAACCGACCGTCCTGCCGACCCGCATTCCTAACCTGCTGATCAACGGTTCGTCCGGCATCGCGGTGGGCATGGCCACCAATATTCCGCCGCACAACCTGCACGAAGTGATTGCCGGCGCCATGCACGTGCTGCAGAACCCGCAGTGCACGATCGACGAGCTGATCGAACTGATCCCGGCGCCCGACTTCCCGACCGGCGGCACCATCTACGGCGTCTCGGGCGTGCGCGACGGTTATCGCACGGGCCGCGGCCGCGTGGTGATGCGCGCCAAGACCCATTTCGAGGAATACGGCAAGGACGGCGGCCGCACCGCCATCATCGTCGACGAGCTGCCATACCAGGTCAATAAGAAATCGCTGCTCGAGCGCATTGCCGAAAACGTGCGCGACAAGAAGCTCGAAGGCATTTCCGACATCCGCGACGAGTCCGACAAATCGGGCATGCGCGTGGTGATCGAACTGAAACGCGGCGAAGTCCCGGAAGTGGTGCTCAACAACCTGTACAAGCAGACCCAGTTGCAGGACACGTTCGGCATGAACATGGTGGCGCT
>JBEVMD010000007.1:0-7017 GCA_040508835.1 Duganella sp.
GTACGCTGCAGAACGCAAAAAAGCCACCGGATCAACCGGTGGCTTTTTTTATTGCGGGTAAAACTAGATAAAAACTTAGAACGCGTAACGCAGGCCAGCCGTCACAGCACCGCTTTTACGGCCGGTGTCGATATCGTTTTTGCCGTAGTTTTCATACTCCAGCGATACCTTGACGTTCTTGTTCACAGCGTACTCGGCGCCTACCGATGCGTACAGCGCGGTTTTATCCTTGTCGCCGCTGACCGAGGCGATACCCGAGGTATCGACTTCGTTGGTGTTGCGGGATGCACCCAGCTTGCCGAACAGCGCGATCTGCTGGTTCACCGGCCACGTGCCTTTACCGGCCAGGTAGTACGAGTGGGCATCGCTGCGCACGCCGCCTGGCAGGCCAGCCGAGGTGTAGTTGTACGATTTTTTACCGAAGTCGGTGTAACCGCCTTCGACTGCCCAGGTCTGGTCGAAGTTATAACCAGCGAAGACTTTACCGCCGGCCTTGTAGCCGCTGTGGTTTTCGCCGCTGACGGCGTTCGGTGCGTTGAATTCGTATTTGCTGCCGACGACGCCAGCACCGACGTAGGCAGTGCCTGCATCATCGGCAAAGGCGGAGGAACCAGCCAGGGCGGCGGCGGAAGCAACGACTGCGAGCAGAATCTTTTTCATGATAGGGATCTTTCAGCAAAGTGGTTTTGAACATGCTTGGGATCGCAGTTCTTTATATGTTGAAGTGCGATGGGTTCAAGATACCACCCTGACCGCGATCCGTCACGGCCGAATTAGTAATAAGTGTAACGAGATGTGAGCCATACGAACGCTGGCGATTAACGGCTTAAACCAAACTTAAGCGAAGCTTAAGACCGTGGGCCGGAATCCCTCCCATCTGTGTAGGAAGTCACGCTCTCACTCGTAAATCTGGCGGAAAGTCAGGTTGATGCGGGGACCGCGCGCGGCGCGTTCCTTGTTGATGCCGTGCACCCAGTGCTGTTGCAAGGCGCCTGCCATGAGCAGCAGGCAACCGTCGCCCAGCGCCAGCTTGACGGTCCGGGGCAGGTGGCGGTGCTTGAGGATAAAGGTGCGCGGCGCGCCAAAGCTGACCGAGGCGATGGCCGGCTCGGGCCCCAGCTCGCGCTCGTCGTCGGCATGGAAGCCCATGCTGTCGCGCTCGTCACGGTAGTAATTGAGCAGCACGCTGTTGAACTGGCGGCCCGTTGCCAGCTCCACTGCCTGCTTGATGTGCAGTTGTAGCGGCGTGAACGGTTGTGGGTGAAAAGTCTTGCCGGAATAGCTGTAGCGCGCGTCGCCATGCCACGCCGACAGCCGGGGTTGCATGTGCAGCTTGCCCCATACCTGGATCTGTTCGGCGCGCCAGTCGGTCTCGTCGCGCAGGCGACGGAAGGTGTCTTCCGGCCCCAGGTCGAGTTCCAGCCTTTGCTGGAACCAGAGCGCGCCGTCCTCGATGGGAATCGGCGTCAGGGTCGTATCGTCGGCAAACAGGTCCATGGCGGCATGATACCGCCTGGGCGGCTATTTATGCGTAGGCTTCGGCCAGCGACATCACGCGCGGCGTGACGGTGATGCCGATGCCGGTGAACAACTCGTTAATGGCGGCCATATTGACTTCCATTTCTTCGGCCTTCCAGCCCTGGAACAGGTCGGTGCCGTCTTTCTGGAAATGCAGATCGAGGACCTTGCCGCGGTCTTTGTGGGTGTAGCCGCCGCTGTAGGTATTCTTGAAACCGAGTTCTGCCAGTTTTTCCAGCACCGCAGTGGGCGGATTGTCGGGATCGGTTGCGAGGAACACGCCAAAAGTCTTGCCTGGCGGTTTGGCAGCGATGTCGACGTCATAAATACCCGGCGCCTTCGTCACGGTGGTGCTTTTCAAAAATAACATGGTTTACCCCTATACAATTGACGCCAGCTCGGCATTTTTGTGAACTGCCTAATTTCTCAGAAAAAACATTCTGAGAATCAAGCTTATTGCTTATCGGGGCGTTTGTCGATATTTGTCGCGCAGTATGGCGACTTATTTGTCAATTCGTGTCATTTCAACTGCAACGCTTCTGTCCCGGACAATTTCCTGAGCGCCAGCGCGGTAGTCGGCGCCACCAGGTCCTGGTACAAACGTCCGGTGGCCGGGTCCCACTCGGTTACCGCCTGCTGCTGGCGGGCCACCGTGGCCAGGTCGCCGCGCGCGATCGGACCGCTGAGCGCCGTGGCCGCGCCCAGCCGGAACACATTGGCCATCGACTCGGCCGCCAGCGGTTGCGCCATCTGGCGCGCCACGTCCTCGGGCACGCCGGCCGCCTGGTAGGCGCGCAACGCCGCGTCCAGCACCGTCACCAGGTAGTTACTCGCAAACACCGCCGCTGCGTGGTACACGGTCTTGGCCTCGGGCCGGATCGCCACCGGCCGCGCGCCGATGGCCTCCAGGGCCGGCGTCAGGACGGCCAGCGCCTGGGCGTCGCCCTCCACGCCGCAGAACGTGCCATCGAAATGGGCGGCAACCGCACCCGGATCGGCAAAGCTGCGGATCGGATGGACGCTGGCGACCCACGCTCCCGCGTCGCGCGCGGCCTGCAGGCGGTCGGACGCCAGCGCGCCGCTGCAGTGAAACACGATGCTGCCCGCCAGCGGCACGGCGCGCGCCAGTGCCGCGCACGCGGGCACGATCTGGTCGTCGCCCACGGCCAGCATGTGGATGGCGGCCGGCTGCAACTGCTCATACCGGGCCACGGCCCGCCCGGCGCCGATGAACGCCACCGCCTGCCGGGCGGATTCGTCCGAGCGCGTGAGCACCTGGCCGATGGCACAGCCGCCACGCTGCGCCAGCAGCCGGCCCAGCACGCGGCCCACATGGCCGGCGCCCACCAGGTTCAGCGATATCGCCATCAGAAACCCGAACCCGGTTGCGCCAGGTACGCCAGCTCCTCGGGCGTGGAGGCGCGGCCAAGGATGGGATTGCGGTGCGGGAAGCGGCCGAAACGCTCGATCACCGCGCGGTGCTTGTGCGCATAATCGAGCAGACCGTTCAGCCCCTTGCCCAGCGCGGCCGACGCGGACGGTCCCTGGTCGCGCACCAGGCGGGCGTACAGCGCCACGGCCTGCTCCTGCATGGCCATGTCTTCCGCGTGCTCGAACGGCAAATAGACGAAAGCGCGCTGCAACGGCGGCAGGCTGGCGTCCAGCTGCGCATCGACCAGCGCCTGGGCGCTGGCCACGGCCAGGGCGTCGCCCGCAAACGCGCGCGGCGTATTGCGATAGATGTTGCGGCAAAACTGGTCGAGCAGCAGGATGCGCGCCAGCGCGCCAGCCGGTCCTTGCCCGTCCCAGTCGCGCAGGCCGCCGCCGAGCGCCTGCGCGACCAGGGGTTCGAACCGGTCGCGGATCTGCGCATCGAATGCGTCGTCCTTCTTGAACCAGACGGCGCGCATGGCGTCCGCCGGCTGGCCGGGATCGGGGGTGAACCAGAAGTCGAGGACGGCCTGGGCTGCATCGTTCATATCAATTCCTTGCGTGGGAGAGCTGGAAGCTGTGGATGCCGTCGAAATCGGCCAGCTCGCGCGACAGCACGGACATGGGCGCGCCGCTGCGCTTGGAAAACGCGATGGCAACGAAACGCCATTCCTGCATGCCGCCGTCGCTGCCGATCATCAAGGAGCCGCCGGCGATTTCGTAGCCGCGCTGCAGCGCCATTTCGCGCAGCGCCTTTTCCTGCGGCCGGTAACCGGCCTTGAACCGCATGGTAATCGCGATTGCATGGCGCGACGGCAAAAACGCCTCCACCCGCGTGAGCAGCACCATCGATCCGGCGCACAGCACGGCCAGCCCGATCGCGCCCAGGTAAAAGCCCACGCCCACCATCACGCCGATCACGGCCGACGCCCAGATCGACGCTGCCGTGGTGAGGCCGCTGATATTGAAGCCTTCGCGCATGATCACGCCGGCGCCGAGAAAACCGATGCCGGTGACGATGCCCTGCACGATGCGGGTGGGGTCGGAGTTGATCAGGTATTGCGACACGTGGCCGCCGAACCAGTGGCCGGGATAGCCGCCAATGACGGTGAGCGCGGCCGACGCCATGCACACCAGCCCATACGTGCGCATGCCGGCCGCGCGGCCATGGTACGACCGCTCGTAGCCGACCACCAGCCCCAGCGCCAGCGCGCCCAGCAAATTGAGCAGGATCACCAGGTTGGTGGCCAGTTCGGACTGCGACCAGTACGCGCCCAAAAAATCGATTGCCGGCATAGAAAAACCTTGTTGTCGTTATAGCGGCTTCTTTTTGGTGAGCTGCTTTTCAAAGGCGATATCGAGCTTGCTCACGCGCTTGGGCGCCAGCGGCGCGATGCCGTTGACGAACTTGACGAAGTCGTCGAGTTCCAGCGGCGGGCACAGCGGCGGCTCGCCGGCGCCGTCGCTGAGGGTGAAGTGGCCGGCGCCGGTGCGCGCCATCGAGTAGCGCGGGTTGCCGGTACGGGCTTTCAAACGGTCGAGCGCCGACGTGGCGCGGGTGGCGCGGCCGCTCATACGGCCTCCGTGCGCTGCTGCAGCCAGGCCAGCGCGGCGCCCGTCACCAGCGGCGCCAGGCGCTCGCGCACCATGGCGTGGTAGTCGTTGAGCCAGCGCCGTTCGTCGTCGCGCAGCAGCGCGGCGTACAGGCAGCGGGTGTCGATGGGGCACAGGGTCAGCGTTTCGAACTGCAGGAAGTCGCCGAAGTCGGTCTGGCCGGCAGACCGGTTGAGCACCAGGTTTTCGATGCGGATGCCCCACTTGCCGGGCCGGTACAGGCCCGGCTCGATGGACGTGATCATGCCGGCCTCCATGGCCGTGTGCGGCTCGGGCATGGCCGAGGGCGAAATCGACTGCGGCCCCTCGTGCACATTGAGGAAGTAACCCACGCCATGGCCGGTGCCATGACCGTAGTCCATGCCGGCCGCCCATAACGGCGCGCGGGCAATCGCGTCGAGCATGGGCGATTTGGTCCCGCGCGGGAAATGCGCGGACGACAGCGCGATCAGGCCCTTGAGCACCAGTGTGCAGTCGCGCCGGTGTTCGGCCGTGATGGCGCCCACGCCCACCACGCGCGTGATGTCGGTGGTGCCGCCCACGTACTGGCCGCCCGAGTCAATCAGCAGCAGGCCGTCGCCTTCGATCGTGGCATGCCCGGCCTCGGTGGCGCGGTAATGCATGATGGCGCCGTTGGCGCGGAAGCCGGCAATGGTGGCAAAGCTGGGGCTGACAAAACCGGGACGGCGCGCGCGCGCGGCCGTGATCTGCGCGTCGATGGTCAGTTCCGTCAGCACGGGGCGCTGCGGATCGGCCAGGGTGGCGTCGAGCCAGCTGAAAAATTCGCACAGGGCGGCGCCGTCCTGCTCCATGGCGGCGCGCACGTGGACCGCATCGGCCTCGCTCTTGCGCGACTTGGCAAACGTGGTGGGGTTGATCGCTTCCACCACCCTGACCCTGGCCGGGATCCACTGGCGGGTGCCGTACGTGATGCGGCGCGGGTCGATCAGCAGCGTGGCGTCGGGCGGTAGTGCTGCCAGGGCGGCCGCAGCCGCGTCGTACCCGGCCACGTCGATGTCTTCCTGCGCCAGCTGCTCGCGCAGCTCCGGTGAAATCTTGCCGTCGGCCACAAACAGCGTGGCGCGCGTGGGTGTGACCAGTGCGTGGGCCAGGAAGATCGGGTTGAAGTGGACGTCGGCGCCGCGCAAGTTGAACAGGTAGGCAATATCGTCCAGCGTGGAGATCAGGTGCCGGTTGGCGCCCAGCTGCTGCATGGCGCCGCGCAGGTCGGCCAGCTTGCCGCTACGGCTTTTCGACGCGTACGGCGGCAGGTGCTCGTACACGGGCGCGGCAGGCAGTCCGGGACGGTCGGTCCAGACCGCGTCCAGCAGGTCGAGCTCGAAGCGCACGGTAATGTCTTTGGCGGCCGCCGCTTGCTGCAACAGGCGCGCAATCGATAATCCCAATACCGCGCCGTCGACTGCCAATGTCTGGCCCGCTTTTAAATGGGCGGCCAGCCAGTCGATATATTGCACGCTGGCGCCAGACGTTATTTTCATTAACTGGATGCCGGTGCCATTTAATTGCTGTTCGGCCTGGGTCCAGTAACGGGCGTCGGTCCAGATCCCGGCAAACTCCTGGGTGATAATCAACGTGCCGACCGACCCGGTGAAATTCGACAGCCACTCGCGGCCCTGCCACCGCGGCGGCAGATATTCGGATACATGCGGATCGGCCGAGGGCACCATCACGGCGTCCACCTGCTGCTGGCGCATTGCTGCGCGCAATGGCACCAGGCGGTCGACGATGGTGGAGGATGCGGGAGTAGTCATGTGGGGAAGTTCCATTGCGCCGCCGGGGCAGCTTGCTGTGTCGCCCTATGATACCGCGATTGCGGGGCGTCCGGTTCCCGGCTGGAATCGTGCCGCTGCCGCTTTACCGGGCAATACCGACTATTCTGATGCCAGTTATTGGCGTGTAAGCACCATTATTTGGCACGTGCGGCGCAATGGGACGGCGCCGGTATAATTTCGGACCACGACAAGGGTGAGTGACAAATGAACCTGATCGAAGCGCAAGCGCTGTGCCGCTCCCTGCCGGGCGCGACCGAAGACATCAAATGGGAATCCACCCTGGCGTTTTCCGTGGGCGGCAAAATGTTTGCCGCCACCTGGAATGTCGCATCGGCCCGGCATCTGAGTTTTAAAGTGGATGACGACCGGTTTCTCGCATTGACCGACCGGCCCGGTATTATTCCCGCGCCTTATCTGGCGCGCGCCAAATGGATCAGAATTGAAAATATTCAAACCATTCGTGATGCCGAATTAACCGAATTAATCCAACGTGCGCACGAACTGGTATTGAACAGGCTGACCAAAAAGCTGCAGCGGGAAATCCTGGGCATTGCGCGTTAAAGTTGCAATGAGCCAACTTCACCGCAGGAAAACGCGAGATGACGGATAATATTGGACATCCTTCGTTTTCGAGAAAATCCATGCAAGATTTCCACCACAA
>JBEVMD010000018.1:0-2905 GCA_040508835.1 Duganella sp.
CCAGCGGACGGCTGGACGCGACCTGGTCGAACAGGCTTTCCAGATCGTCCTCGGCGGCGGCTGCGGGAGCCGGTGCTGGAGCTGGGGCAGGCGCGGCGTTCTTGCTTTGAGCGGACACTTCTTCAAATAAGGCGTCGAAATCGTCAGCGGCGTTGGTCATATCCCTGCTTCTCCATAATTTGTAAAATTGCTGCCCCACGGTGATGACGCACGGCAATAAAACACTAACGCGAGTGTAGCAGGGCGGCGCCGAATGTGCCAAACCCGCAATCGGCCATCGGTCGGCTTGCCGTACATTCCGTTGTATTTGGAGATACTATCATCGGATGTGACGCCATCGCACGGGTTGCGACACAAAAGTGATGCTTCTGTGCAAAAAAACGCCGAAAGCCAACAGCCGAACCGCCAGTAAAGCAGTTATGTTTGAGAAACATCAACTCTTTCCATACTAGCAATAATGTAAATCGAGACTACAATCTAAACTCGTGCCGGATGTTAAAGGAGGTTGCCATGTACCGCAAAATCTTGATCACTACCGACGGCTCGTCCGTATCCAGCAAGACCGCCTGCGCGGGCGTGACTTTGGCCGAACAACTGGGCGCCGAAGTGCTGGTGCTGTTCGTGGCGTCGGCCTACCAGTACCCGATTTACGTGGAGATCATTCCTCCGAGCTATCCCAGCGAAGAGCAATACCGTGCCGCCATGCGCCAGGCCGGTGACGACCACACGCGCGACGTGGTGCAGGCTTGCGCCCGCCGCAACATCACCTGTACCGCGCTTACCACGTTTGCCGAAAGCATCGCGCAGGAGATAGTGGCAGTCGGCGCCAGTCACGGATGCGACCTGATCTTCATCGGCTCCCATGGACGCAGTGGCTGGGGCCAGCTGCTGCTCGGCAGCGTGACCAACAAGGTGTTGTCGCATTCGCGCATTCCCGTGCTCGTGCATCGCCTGATTACCGAACCGGAAGTTAAAAACTAAACCGGTAGCGACTTTTTATAGTAGCATTACAAGCTTAATTCAAACGCAACAGTATTTACTTTCAATCACCTCAGCCCTCTTGCGATGATACGAATAGTTATTGCCGACGACCACACGATCATGCGCGAGGGCCTCAAGCGCATCCTCGACGGCGCGCCCGACATCGATATCGTGGGCGAGGCCATCGACGGCTTCGAGGTGCTGGGCCACGTACGCCAGGGCGGGTTCGACCTGCTGCTGCTCGACCTGTCCATGCCGGGGCGCAGCGGTGTCGACCTGATCCGTCAGATCAAGACCGAAGCGCCCAAGCTGGCGATCCTGATCCTCACCATGCACGAGGAAGAGCAATACGCGGTGCGCGCCATCCGTGCCGGCGCCCAGGGCTATCTAACCAAGGAAAGCGCCGGCACCCAGCTGGTGGGTGCGATCCGCAAGGTGGCGTCCGGCCGTCCGTACATCAGCACCGAAGTGGCCGAGCAACTGGCCCTCAACATCATGATGCCCAACGAGAGCCTGTTGCATAAACAACTCTCGGACCGCGAATTCGAGGTTTTTTCGTTGCTGGTGGCAGGCAAATCCATCACGGAAATTGCCAACGGCCTGCATCTGAGCGTAAAGACCGTCAGCACCCATAAAACCCGCATCATGCAAAAGATGGGGATGAATTCGCTCTCTGAGATGGTTCAATATGCCGTGGCGCATCGCCTGCTGTCGCCGTTCAAAACCTGATCTCCCTCCCCTCCCAGTAGGACTACTCCTACAAAGCTGCGCACGCTCCTACGTGCATATTCAGCCATTGCTGATATCCAGCCCCGGCCCCTGTTGGCATACTGAAATCACAGATTCATGCTGCACGGCTACAAGACGTGCAGGCCGACGCCGCACGGCAACCAACCACGTAACGGGCGGCACATCCCTTTCAGTCTAACAAACCCGCATCACGTGCAAACAGGAGCTCACCATGCTGTCTACGCAAGCGTCTGAAATTCGCCCGGTCACGACGACCCTGCAATCGTCGTCGATGGAAGCCGGCCGCCAGCGTCAGGGGCGCCTCTGGTCCAACCTCAAGGAAGTCTGCGACCTGCTGCACATCCCGTCGGCGGTTTCCGTCACCACCGAGGAGCTGCTGTTCCAGCACGTGCAGTTCAAGACGGGCCAGCGCATCCACACCATCGGCCAGCCGTTCGACACGCTGTACATCGTCAACTCCGGCTTCCTCAAGACGGTCCTGATCGACGAGTTCGGCAACGAGCAGGTGCTGAGCTTTCCGATGAAGGGCGACATGCTGGGCGTGGACGGCATCCACACCCGCCACTACTCGTCCGAAGCGGTGGCGCTGTCCGACTGCGACCTGATCCTGCTGCCGTTCAAGAAACTAACCGCCCTGGGCCGGGTTCACCTGGAACTGGAAAACATGATGTACGGCGTCATGAGCCGCGAACTGGTGCGCGAGCAGGCCATGATCGGCATGCTGGGCGCGCTGTCCGCCGAGGCCCGCGTGGCGCGTTTCCTGGTCACGCTGGCCGACCGCTTCGCCCACATGGGCTACTCGGCCAAGCTGTTCAACCTGCGCATGACGCGGCACGAGATCGGCAGCTATCTGGGCCTCACGCTGGAGACCGTCAGCCGCACGCTGTCGGCCTTCAACGAAATCGGCCTCATCAGCGTAGACCAGCGCACCATCGGCATCAAGGATCCGGAAGCGCTGAAAACCCTGCGCCGCCTGCCACCGTCGCGCACCCGCGCCAAACAACGGGCGGCCAAAACCACCAACGACCCCGTCGCACCGGGGCAACTCGTGGCCACGCTGTAACGACTCAGGACCGCGAGCGACCGCAGCACGCAGGTCGCCCGCGGTCCCCCCAGTGCTCTAACCCAGCCTTGTGCCCGGCCGTCGCGCCGGGTTTTTTTTCGCCTTTTTTAT
>JBEVMD010000020.1:0-2799 GCA_040508835.1 Duganella sp.
GTAAAAAAGCCGCCAGCGATGGCGGCTTTTTTTATTGCCGGCTGCGGTAGCCAGGCCACAGGCTAATCGTTGGCGTAAATATCGTTATCCCTGGTCTCGCCCACGAACAGCGCGCCGATGATGACGGTGATGACGGCAATGATGATCGGGTACCACAGCCCGTAAAAGATATCGCCCTTGAAAGCCACCAGTGCAAACGAGATCGTGGGCAGCAGGCCGCCGAACCAGCCATTGCCGATGTGATAGGGCAGCGACATCGATGTGTAGCGTATGCGGGTGGGGAACATTTCCACCAGCATGGCCGCAATCGGACCGTAGACCATGGTCACGTACAGCACCAGGATGAACAGGATCAGGATCACCATCGGCTTGTTCATCTGCGCCAGATCGGCCTTGGCCGGATAACCGGCCACCTTGATCGATTCCAGCACTTGTTTTTTGAACGCCGCTTCCTGCTTCTTGCTGTCGTCGGCAAAGTTGAGGTTATCGGGCGTCATCACCGCATTGAACGACGTGATTTCCTTTTCGCCGATGCGGATGCGGGCCACGGTCCCGGCCGCCGCGTCTTCATGCGTGTAGGCGACCGACGCCCGCGACAGGATGCCGCTGGCGATATCGCACGACGACGGGAACTTGGTGGTGCCGGTGGGATTGAACTGGAAGTGGCACGTGGCCGGGTCGGCCACCAGCACCACCGGCGAATTTTTCAGCGCCATTTCCAGCGCCGGATTGCCGTAATGGGTGAGCGCCTTGAACAGCGGGAAGTACGTGGCCGCCGCCAGGATGCAGCCGCCCAGGATGATCCACTTGCGGCCGATCTTGTCCGACAGCATGCCGAACACGATGAAGAACGGCGTGGCCAGCGCCAGCGAGGCGGCGGTCATGATGTTGGCGGTGGCGCCGTCGATCTTCAGCGTTTCCGTCATGAAGAACAGCGCGTAAAACTGGCCCGTGTACCACACCACGGCCTGGCCCATGGTCAGCCCGATCAGCGCCAGGATCACCACCTTGAGGTTGCGCCACTGGCCGAACGCTTCGCTCAGCGGCGCCTTCGAGGTCTTGCCTTCCGCCTTCATCTTGGCGAAGGCGGGCGACTCGTTCATCGACAGCCGGATCCACACCGATATGCCCAGCAGCAGGATCGACACCAGGAACGGCACGCGCCAGCCCCAGGACTGGAACTCGTCCTCGCCGACGGCGGTGCGGGTGCCCAGGATCACCAGCAGCGACAGGAACAGCCCGAGCGTGGCCGTGGTCTGGATCCAGGCGGTAAACGCGCCGCGCTTGCCGTGCGGCGCATGCTCGGCCACGTAGGTGGCCGCGCCGCCGTATTCGCCGCCCAGCGCCAGGCCCTGCAGGATGCGCAGGCCCACCAGGATGATGGGCGCGGCGATCCCGATCGACGCGTAGCCGGGCAGCAGACCGACAATGAACGTCGACGCGCCCATGATCAGTATGGTCACCAGAAAGGTATATTTACGGCCTATCATGTCGCCCAGGCGACCGAAGACCAGCGCCCCGAACGGGCGCACGATGAAGCCGGCGGCAAACGCCAGCAGGGCAAAAATAAAGGTGGTGGTGGGTTCGCCGATGAAGAACTGCTTGGCGATGATCGGCGCCAGCGCGCCATACAGATAGAAGTCGTACCATTCGAAAACCGTGCCGAGCGAGGACGCGAAAATCACCTTGCGTTCCTCTGCTGTCATCGGCGCGCCTGGTGCCTGGTGGCCCCGGTGGCGCGGATCGACAGACCCCGAAGATGTCGCCATGTTTGTCTCCTGTAGTTGTAGTTGAGCGGCCGAGGTGGTGACCATTCCTACTTTTATTGTTGCTACATTGGGTACGACCTGGACAGCTGGTGTGGAGTGTGGCCTCGCAACCTTACGCGAAACTTGCGCCCAGCTTACGCTAAAGCGCCAATCGCCGAGGTGATTAAAAAGCCACATCCATGCTATTCTGGCCCGCCATTCAACCAGGAGGACCTATGATCAAGCACATCGTGATGTGGAAACTGAAAGACGAAGCCGAAGGCGCCGACCGCGCCACCAATATCGCCAAGGTGAAAGCCTTGCTCGACGGCGTGGCCGATGTCGTGCCGGGCATATTGAAATTCGAAGCCGTCGTGGCCCAGCCCGGCCTGGAAGCGACCTACGACGTGGTGCTGTACTCCGAGTTTGCCGATCGTGCCGCGCTGGAAGCCTACGGCAACCACCCGGACCACGTGGCCATCAAGCCCTTTATTTCCGCCGTGCGTTCGGACCGCCAGTGCATGGACTACGAGATCTGATGCCGGCCTCTGCAATGGCGATACCGGCGACCTGCCAGCGCATCGTCCTGGCGGCGCGCCCGCGCGGCGCCGTGCTGCCCGAACATTTCCGGCTCGAGACGGCGCCCGTGCCGGCGCTGCAGGACGGCCAACTGCTGGTGCGCAACCATTATTTGTCGCTCGATCCGTATATGCGCGGGCGCATGAGCGCAGCGAAAAGCTATGCGGCGCCGCAGGCGCTGGACGAGACCATGATCGGCGGCACGGTCGGCACGGTGGTGGCCTCGCGGCACCCCGGTTTTGCCGTCGGCGATGCGGTCGTGGGCGTGCTGGGCTGGACCGAGATGGCGGTGTCGGACGGCGTCCAGTTGCGCAAGGTCGATGGGGACCGCCTGCCGCTGTCGGCGTACCTGGGGGCGGCGGGCATGCCGGGCATGGCCGCCTGGTACGGCTTCCACCAGATCCTGATGCCAAAGGCAGGCGAGACCATAGTTGTGTCCGCCGCGAGCGGGGCGGTGGGCAGCGTCGTCGGC
>JBEVMD010000050.1:0-2548 GCA_040508835.1 Duganella sp.
CGTTTTTTATTGGGCGTTGCGTTTTGATGTATGCTGGTCCGATTGCCTGACTCAACTGAAATTCCCGTTCTGCCGAGGCACCAGTGAATCCCAAGCTCATCATCTTCGATTTCGACGGCACCCTGGCCGATACTTTTCCCTGCTTCGTGCGCGTGTTCGACGAGGCGGCGGACAAGTACAAGTTCAAAAAAATCGACCGCGCCAACGCCCAGGGCCTGCGCGGCCTGGACGCGCGCGCCATCATGGCGCTGCACGGCATCGCATTGTGGAAGACGCCCGCCATCGCCCGTTTCATGCGCAAGCGCATCGGCGACGAGGCGGCCGGCATCCGTCTGTTCGACGGCGTCGACGCCGTGCTGCGCGGGCTGCATGCGCGCGGCGTGGTGCTGACCATCGTCACCTCGAATTCGCGCAACAATGTGCTGCGCATCCTGGGACCGGACCTGCTGAAACTGTTCAGCCACGTGGAATGCGGCGCGGGCCTGTTCGGCAAGCTGCCCAAGGTGCGCCGGGTGCTGGCGGCCACCGGCATCGCACCGGCCGACACGCTGCTGATCGGCGACGAGATCCGCGACGCCCGCGTGTCCGCCGAGGCCGGCGTGGACTTCGGCGCCGTGGCGTGGGGTTTCAATCACGTGGACGCGCTGGTGGCCCAGCAGCCGCGCCATGTGTTTCACCAGGTGGGCGACCTGCTGGCGTAGCGTTTTTATCTGCCTCCCGTGCAGCCCGGTAGCGCATTCCTGCAGCCTGTCACAAATCCCCGCTGCCGGTCGTGGCCTTCGCTTACAGTGCAAGCTCCACCTTTTTGACCGACAGGCCACCATGACAACTGCAGTTCAACGCCTCGGCGTCGCCAGCGCGCTGATGTTCTCCCTGATCCTGGGCGCGGCCCACGCCCAAGCCGATACCGCGGCGCCCGACCTGGCAGCGCGCCGCGCCGCCCTCGACCGCCTGATCAAGGAGCAGTGGGACTACACCATGCGCAACAGCCCGGAATGGGCGTCCATGCTGGGCGACAAGCGCTACAACGACAAGCTGTCGGACTTTTCGCAGGCGAACATCGAGGCCGATATCCAAATCAGCGCCGACTTCCTGCGGCGTTTCGAAGCGATCGACACGGCCGGCTTTCCCGGCCAGGAGCAGCTGAACCGGGAACTGATGGTGCGCCAGCTGCGCCAGACCGTCGATGGCGCGCGTTTCAAGGACTGGGAAATGCCGCTGGCGCAAAATTCCGGCATCCACATCGACTTGCCGATGATCGTCTCGGCGTGGAATTTTGAAACCGTCAAGGACTACGACGACTACATCGCGCGCCTGCACGCGGTGCCCAGGCTGTTCGACGAAAACCGCATGCAGATGGAAAAAGGCGTGGCGGACGGCCTGATGCCGCCGCAGTTCTTGATCCCGCAAATCGTCAAGCAGTGCGAGGACATGGCAACCGTGAAACCGGCCGATTCGCCGTTCGCGCTGCCACTGAAAAAATTTCCGAAGAATTTCCCGGCCGCCGACAAGGCGCGCATCACCCGCGCCGTGCTGGCCGCGATCAAGCAGGACGTGGCGCCCGCGTATAAAAAGCTGGCGGTGTTCACCAAAACGACATACCAGCCGCACGGCCGCAAGGACGTGGGCATGTGGTCGCTGCCCGACGGCGCGGCGCGCTACGCCTTCAAGGCCCAGGCGTCCACCACTACCGAGATGACGCCGGAAGCGATCCACCAACTGGGCCTGGCCGAAGTGGCGCGCATCGAAGCGCAAATGCTGGCCACGGCGCAAAAGCTGGGCTACGCCGACCTGGCGTCGTTCAACCAGGCCTTGAAAGACAAGCGGTCCTTGCGTCCGACGTCGCGCCAGAACATCGTCGACCTCTATCAGAAATACACCGACCAGATGTACGCGCAACTGCCGCAGCAGTTCGGCGTGCTGCCCAGGGCAAAAGTGGAGATCACGGAAGTGGAACGCTTCCGCGAAAAAGGCGCGGCGGCGGCGTCGTACCTGCCCGGCTCACCGGACGGCAAGCGCCCGGGCCGGGTGATGGTCAACACGGGCGACTTCCAGGACCGCTCCGTGATCGGCATCGAAACCACGGCGCTGCACGAGGGCGTGCCCGGTCACCACATGCAGATCAGCGTGGCGCAGGAAATCCAGGGCCTGCCGGACTTCCGCCAGCAGGGCGGCTACACGGCGTACGTGGAAGGCTGGGCGCTGTATTCGGAACGGCTGGGCGAGGAGCTGGGTTTTTACCAGGACCCTTATAGCTACTACGGCCATCTGCAGGACGAGATGCTGCGCGCGATCCGCCTGGTGGTCGATACGGGCCTGCACTACAAGCGGTGGACCCGCCAGCAGGTGGTGGACTTCTTCCACGCCCATTCTGCCATCGAGGAAGTGGATGTGCAGAGCGAGACGGACCGCTACATCGTGTGGCCGGGCCAGGCGCTGGGCTACAAGATCGGTCAACTGAAAATACTGGAACTGCGCGATTACGCGCGCAAGGAGCTGGGAGAGAAGTTCGACATCCGCACATTCCACGACCATGTACTGGGCGCAG